>SCST01000120.1 GCA_004299465.1 Methylovulum sp.
CTACCCGATAGCAAATCGACCGCACCTTATTTGTGCGTCTTCGCACAACCATAAAGCCTTATCGAAAAAAACAGCGCCAATGCGCCGGTATTAAGTCATTGCAATCAATACAGCATCTTGGAACAAATTCTGCGATAATAAAGCGCCAATATTCCGGCATGTTAATTGCAGAATCTATTTCTATGGCATATCTATAGCGCCACATCGGCCTAACATTTTTATTCGGCGACACGTAATGAAAGACAAAAAAACATTTAAACCCTGTGATTTGGTTATCTTTGGTGCATTGGGTGATTTATCCCGCCGCAAATTGATCATCTCGTTGTATCGGCTTGAAAATGCCAATTTAATAGAACCCGATACGCGCATTATCGGCGTCGACAGGCACCCCAATGAAAATTCGCAATTTATAGAAATTGCTTACAAAAGCCTGCAGGAATTTTTGAATGACAAAATGGATGACGATGTTTGGCAACGCTTCTCGGCGCGTCTTTCTTACTTGAAAATAGACTTAACCCAACTAGACCAATACAAACAGCTAAAAACCGTCACCGACGCCAAATCCAGGGTGCTCGTGAATTATTTTGCCGTATCGCCGTTTTTATTTAAGAGCATCTGCCAGGGGCTCAATCAATCAGGAGTCCTGACCGAAGAATCGCGCATGGTCATGGAAAAACCCATCGGCCATAACTTGAAATCCTCAAAAGAAATCAACGATGAAGTCGCAACCGTCTTCAGCGAGAAACAGGTTTTTCGCATCGACCATTACTTAGGGAAAGAGACCGTACTCAACCTGTTGGCATTACGCTTCGCCAATTCCATTTTTACGACGAACTGGAATCACAACACTATCGACCATATCCAGATTACCGTCGCCGAGGAAGTCGGTATTGAAGGCCGCTGGGAATATTTCGATAAAACCGGGCAATTGCGCGACATGGTGCAGAATCACCTATTGCAGATACTGACTTTTATCGCGATGGAACCGCCCGTCAACCTCGAAGCCGAAAGCATACACAATGAAAAAATCAAGGTCTTGAAAGCGCTACGCCCGATTACGCTCAGCAATGTCGAAGAAAAAACCGTGCGCGGGCAATACACGTCTGGATACCTGAAAGGCCAGGCCGTACCCGGTTACCTCGAAGAAGAAGGCGCGGATACCGAAAGCACGACGGAGAGTTTTGTCGCGTTACGCGTCGATATTGACAACTGGCGCTGGGCGGGCGTGCCTTTCTACCTGCGCACCGGCAAACGTCTGCAAGGCAAGCGCACGGAAATCGTCGTGTATTTTAAGCAACTGCCGCACAATATTTTTAAAGACAGTTTCCGCGATCTGCCGCCCAACAAATTAATCATCCACCTGCAGCCGAATGAAGGCGTTGAAATCGAGATGCTGAACAAGATCCCAGGCATCGATGAACACATTAAACTGAAAAAAACCAAGCTGGACTTAAGCTTTTCCGAAGCCTTTAAACAGAGCCGGATCTTTGGCGGTTATGAAAAACTGGTGTTGGAAGCAATGCGCGGCAATCCGACGCTGTTCCTTAGCCGCGAAGAAATCGAACAGGCCTGGACCTGGATTGATTCGATACAAAATGCCTGGCATCACCTCAATGCGGCGCCAAAACCCTATTCGGCCGGCACCTGGGGCCCCGTCGCCTCGGTCGCACTCATCGCAAGAGACGGCCGCGCCTGGGAAGAATAAGCGGAAGAATAAACCAAAACCTCAACTTAACCAGCCATCGTAGAGAAGGACTGTATGCACCCCGTATTAGAAAAAGTAACCAAAGAAGTCATCGACCGCAGCCATAAAACCCGCGAAGCCTACCTGGCGCGTATTGATGGCGCTATAGGCCAAGGACCGCACCGCGGCGTCCTGGGCTGCGGCAACCTGGCG
>SCST01000121.1 GCA_004299465.1 Methylovulum sp.
TCCCGGCAAATCGTCGAAGTATTCAGCGATGCCGCGTATCAATACACCGTGACGAAATCGGATAAGGAAACCGAAAGCAAATTGGAGAAAATCGGCATTAGCGCCCCGGAAGCCGAGGTGGCGTCAGCCCAAGCGGGCCTGGCGCAAGGCCGGGCGATTGCCGAAGGCGTCAGTTTTACGAAATTGCTCGCCGATTTGCCGGCCAATATCTGTACGCCGTCTTACCTGGCCAGGCAGGCCCTGGAAATGGCTGAAAAATTCGATAAATTATCGATCAGCATCCTCGAAGAATCCGATATGGAAACGCTGGGCATGGGGGCCTTGCTATCGGTGTCGCGCGGCAGCCGCCAACCCGCCAAATTGATCACGCTGGACTACCAGGGCGGCGAGAAAAACGCCAAGCCCATCGTGTTGGTCGGTAAGGGCCTGACTTTTGATGCCGGCGGTATTTCATTAAAGCCGGGCCTGGGCATGGATGAAATGAAATACGATATGTGCGGCGGCGCCGCTGTGCTGGGTACCTTGCAGGCCGCCATACAAATGAATTTGCCGCTGAATATCGTCGGCCTGATCCCGTCATCGGAAAACCTGCCCGACGGCGATGCCAACAGGCCCGGCGACATCCTGACGAGCCTGTCCGGCAAGACTATCGAAGTATTGAACACCGACGCCGAAGGTCGCTTATTGCTGTGCGATACCTTGACTTATGCCGAGCGCTACCATCCCGATGTCGTTATTGACCTTGCGACCTTGACCGGCGCTTGCCTGGTCGCCTTGGGCCGTATCCCTAGCGGCTTGCTGGGCAATGACGATGAGTTGTGCAACGAGCTGTTGGCCGCCGGCGAAACCGCCAATGACAGCCTCTGGCGCTTGCCGCTATGGGAAGAATACCAGGAACTGCTGAAATCCAATTTTGCCGATATGGCCAATATTGGCGGCAAAGACGCCGGAACGATAACCGCGGCCTGTTTCCTGTCGCGGTTTGCCGAGAACTTCCGCTGGGCGCACCTGGATATTGCCGGAACCGCATGGCGCACCGGGCAAACCAAAGGCGCAACCGGCCGCCCCGTGCCGCTGTTAAGTCAATACCTGATTAACCGGGCGGCTGTCCAGGTTTGATTCTTATCACAGGCAACCCACACTAAATACAATACTTGGTGATTAAACAATGGAACGCTGATGACGCCGATGATTATGATTAACACAGATTTTTATTAACGGGTCTGTGGTTATCATCTTCATTTGCGTCATCGGTTGTAGGGCGCGCCGCGCGCGCCAACGGATAGGCACGTTGCCCCAAGTATCGGATAAGGCGCGCGCGGGGCGCCCTACTCAGGTCAAAGAGCGAGTATAATTTCAGGTAATTTGGCAAGGAGCTGAGTCGTTACTCTGTGCTTATCTTATTCATCTGTGTCATCAGTGTTCTATTTTTGGCGGCTGAGTAGGCGAAGTTATAGGATGGGTGGTTGATTTTTTTGCGAGTTACCTAAAGCATGTCCATAGTTAGTTTTTATGTGTTGCCGCCCACTTCCTCCACACAGGAACGCTATCTATTTACTTGCAAATTGATAGAAAAATCCTACCGTAGCGGCTGCTTTTGTTATGTGTTGACCGATTCGCCGGAACAAAGCCGGCTCCTCGATGACCTGCTCTGGACCTTCAGGGCAGGCAGTTTTATTCCGCACCAGTTGTACACAGGCGAGCCGCCCGCCATTGAAAAAATCATTTTAATCGGCTCAATCGATCCGCCTGGCGGCTGGCAGGCAAACGTGATTAACCTGTCCTCGCAATGCCCTCAGAATTTCCGGCAGGTCGAACGCATCCTGGAAATACTCGATAACAGTGAAGCCGGCAAAGCCGCCGGTCGGCAACGTTATCGCCAATACCAGCAGGCCGGGCTCGACATGGCTACGCATGCCATCCAGCAAATCTAGGTATGATGGCATCGGTCACCCCTGGCCTGTGCCCTGTCCATAGTTAGAGAAAAGCTAAGGAACACGCATGAAATAACTTTTTCGCTCGTCCGCTCATTCCCAAGCCGGAGCTTGGGGACGAGCGAAACGGATGTTGATAAAAAACTTGTCCCCGTGGTGGTGGCGTGCGGTGCGGTTATGGAAAACGGCGAATAAAATGACTTTTAAGACAAACGTATAAGTTGTAGGGCGTGTCGCGTGCGCCATTAGCGGATTGGCACGTTTTACCTTTACGCCGGAGAAGGCGCGCGCGGCACGCCCTTCAGATGGCTTGGTAATAAACTGAACAATTAGGAGCATTTTTCTTAACTATGGGCAGTGACGCTCCGCGTCGGAACAATAAGAAAGCAATTTATCTTCTTGTGATAAGGCCATAAATTTTGTAGGGTATGTTGCACCCTAAACTATTTCTCTTGGAGCCATCCCTATGAAAACAAAGTACAAACAACTCGCCATCACGCTGATATTGGCCGTTATTGGTATCAACATCGCCCATGCGCTTGCCCCCTGCCGGTAAACCCGTTACCGGTTCGATTGCCTTGCAAGGCGGCAGTGCTTCGACGGTGAAATATGCAGCACCCGCGACATCCGCCTACAAAGTCCATGTGTTTATACCCAAAGCAGCGTCAGTGCCCGATGCGCTTTATCGTGTCTATCCGAAAGGCAAAAGAGCCGGTAGTGCCGATTGTGTCAGCACGGATGCTAAATTCCCCTGCTATGAAGTGACGGTTGACCAAACCCAGCATCAAAACGCGTGGGTGCAACTGATGCTGAACGATGATGCCGAAACGCAATGGGAATTTGTTAAAAGCAAGGGCATTGTCACGGCGGTTGCCGGCAACCTGGACGCGGCGGATATGCTCAACCTGTCGGCAGTCGTGCGTTTTGAAGACACGGTCAGGGCGATCGGCAAAAATTATCAGGGCGGCATTATTTTCTATCTCGACAGCAGTGGTGAACACGGCTTGATTGCCGCAGCAGCGGACCAAAGCACCGGCATTCAATGGTATAACGGTGCTTATATCACTACCGGCGCGACAGGTACTGCCGTCGGTACCGGTTTTACCAATACCGCCAAGATCATCCAGGCACAAGGCGCAGGTTCTTATGCCGCCAAATTGTGTGCCAATCTGGAGATCGGCGCTTACAGTGACTGGTATTTGCCGTCAAAAGATGAATTGAACCTGATGTATACCACTATTGGTCAGGGGGCTGCCGCACCGTTGACCAATGTTGGTGGTTTTGCCGGTGCCTGGTACTGGAGTTCGTCTGAGTTCGCCAACTTCTTCAACTACCTCTACGCGTGGGTCCAGGATTTCGGTAGCGGCGCTCAGACCACCAACTCTGAGAACGACACGCTTGCAGTCCGTGCGGTGAGGGCTTTTTAACTATTTAACGCTTTATCACTTTTTTCCGCGAAGCGGCGATTTTTTTTGACCTATGGCCCTTTACTATGATTTGCCCGTTTATCGGGACACCTATCGGTTGATCTTAAAGATTTTTGAATGCACCAAGGATTTTAGTAAAGAGTATAAATACACATTGGGTCAAGATATGAAGCGGGATGCCTTGCAATGGGTCAGAACGATTTATCGGGCGAATAAAGCCACGCAAAAACGGGAACATCTGGAAGCGTTTCTGGATGATTTTGAATTGCTGAAGCTGGAAATACGCCTGGCCGCCGATTTAAAAATTTTACCGTTAAAAAAACAAGCCGAACTGAGCCTGTTAATGGACAGCATAGGCAAACAAATAACCGGATGGCGCAATGCCCATCCGGTTTAACGCCGGAATTGCTGTGGCTACGGTGACAGCAAGCGAGCACGCTTTTGTTGTGAGCGATAAAGGGACAGTTTGTGTTTAATCAGACCTGACAGGTTTTGGGCTGGGCAAGCTGTTAAATCGTCTGTGCCGAGGATGCCCTTGGCACAGCAAAACGCCTTTATTTAATTGTTGGTGGTTTTGCCGGTGCCTGGTACTGGAGTTCGTCTGAGAACGACAACAACAACGCGTGGAACCAGAATTTCGGTAGCGGCGATCAGAACAACAACAATAAGAACAACACGAATGCAGTCCGTGCGGTGAGGGATTTTAAACAAAGCGATTTGAGCCTGACGCTGCAAAGTGTCGGGCTTTTTTTTAGCTTGTTTTCTACAGAGGGACGGGGTTTGTAACCCCGTCCCTCACGTTCTCTTACTTCCATAAATACTTAAAACGTTATGGAACGGGTTACAAACCCGTTCCAGCGGCGGTAACTATTCAGCCTCTAGCTAAAGTTGCCTATTATACGGATTGGCTCATTGCGGCAAGTATCGGAGGCTGGCTGGCGCGCACGGCGCGCCCTACACAGGTCAAAGAGCGAATATAATTCAGGCGACTTGGTTAGGCGCTGGGTGGTTACTGACTATCGGCCTTATCCGCGCGGAATATGGCAAGCCGATCGACAGCCTGCTGAACAAATCGCCGCTGGTAGCGAAAATACTCAGACTGTAGGGCGCGCCGCGCGCGCCATCAAGGAGCCAGCACACTATCCAAGTCGGAGAAGGCGCGCATGGCGCGCCCTACATTTCAGATTGCTCGGTAATTAGTCACCAAAAACCAATACTACCATCATGAACAATACCCGTCCCGTCATCCCAACTGTCCACACCGTGCTGGTTATCGACGATATTCCAGCCAATTTTGACGTCGCGGTGGAGCATCTCGAAGCGCGCGGTTACCGGGTCGTTATCGCCCAGGACGGTGAAGAAGGTTTCCAGCGCGCCGTTTTCGTCCAGCCCGATTTGATCCTGCTGGATGTCATGTTGCCGGGACAAGACGGCTTTGAGATTTGCCGGCGTTTAAAAGCCGATGCGAAGACCTCAGGCATCCCGGTCATTTTTATGACCGCGCTGTCGGAGGAAAATGACAAATTGGCAGGATTTAAGGCCGGCGGCATTGATTACGTTACCAAGCCGTTGTGCATCAGCGAAGTCATTGCCAGGGTCGATACCCATATCAAGCTGCATTCAATGCAAAAACAACAGTTGACAGTGGTAAAAATGCACACATAAAATGCACATCATTTTGTACATTTTGAGATTGCTATGAGAAAAGTCACGTTCACAGAAGTGCGTAACCACGCCAAGCAGTATTTTGACATCGTCGAATCAGGTGAGTCCGTGCGTGTACTGCGCAATGGAAAACCCATTGCCGACATTGTGCCGATAGCGCCCGATCTGCCTTCATGGAAGCGACGCAAGGCGCAAGCTCTGGTATTAGATGGTGTTTCGGTCAGCCGCATGATTCTGGAAGAGCGTGATGGAGGCGCCTGATGCTGGTTTTTTTTGATACCTCGGCTTTTGCCAAACGTTATATCAATGAGACAGGAAGCGACAAGGTTCTGGAGTGGTGCGACAAGGCGACGGAAATCGGCTTGGCCGGCATAGCGCTTCCCGAGATCATTTCCGCCTTTTGTCGCTTGCACAGGGAAGCGTGGATCAGTGACGTGCAATATCGGCAGCTAAAATCGTTGTTACTGGCTGATATCGAAGATGTCGCCCTATGCGATCTTGCTCCAGCCGTATTGGCGCAGGCGGTTTTAAGTCTCGAAAACAATGTGTTGCGCGCTATGGACGCCATACATATCGGCAGCGCCGTGGTTTTGAAAGCCGATGTTTTTGTTTCGGCCGACAAACGCCAGTGCGAAGCCGCCATCCGCGCTGGGTTGCTGGTTGAGTTGGTGTAGCGCGTTTTCTAAATCTACATTAATGACCGTGACGCAGGATACCCGTGTATTTTAAGATTTACGATACGCGGTGCGTAGTCCTGATGGCGCGCATTTATGCCCCAGAGGGTACGGCATGCCCTAGGCGAGCAAACACCTTGGTGTATATAGCCGGGTATGAACCGATGAACAGGATACTGGTGATGAGGAGGAGATGCCAATGACCGCAGCAACCGTTGACGCAGCGGCTGCTTTTGCTATGTGTTGACCGATTCGCCGGAACAAAGCCGGCTCCTCGATGACCTGCTATGGACCTTCAGGGCAGGCAGTTTTATTCCGCACCAGTTGTACACAGGCGAGCCGCCCGGCATTGAAAAAATCATTTTAATCGGCTCAATCGCCCCGCCTGGCGGCTGGCAGGCAAACGTGATTAACCTGTCCTCGCAATGCCCTCAGAATTTCCGGCAG
>SCST01000122.1 GCA_004299465.1 Methylovulum sp.
GACAAGGCGTCGACTTTATCATTGTTAATCAGCACATCGAGCTTGACCAGATCGGCTTCCTGAAAGCGCAGGAATTCATAATCGAATGAAGCAAAGCCGCGGCTGACTGACTTAAGCCGGTCAAAGAAATCCAGCACGACTTCACTCAGCGGCATTTCATAATGCAATGATACTTGGCGCCCTGCGAACTGCATATCTTTCTGTATGCCGCGTTTTTCTATGCAAAGCGTTATCACACCGCCCAGGTAATTTTCGGGTACGAGAATATTGGCGCGAATAATCGGTTCGCGAATGGCCTTGATCGTACCTATATCCGGCAGCTTCGCCGGGTTATCGACCATCAGTACGTCGCCGCCATGCGTGATAACTTCATAAATTACGGTCGGCGCGGTAGTAATCAGGTCGACATCGTATTCCCGCTCCAGCCGTTCCTGCACAATCTCCATGTGCAGCATCCCTAGGAATCCGCAACGAAAACCGAAACCCAAGGCCTGCGATGATTCGGGTTCAAATTGCAAGGCCGCGTCATTGAGGTTTAGTTTATTCAATGCCTCGCGCAAATCCTCATAATCATCGGAGCTGACCGGATAAAGCCCGGCAAAAACCCTGGGCTGCACGCGCTGAAATCCGGTGAGCTGCTCCGGCGCCGGCTTGTCTGTCCAGGTAATCGTATCACCGACCGGCGCACCGAAAATATCCTTAATTCCTGCGACCAGAAAACCGACTTCGCCGGTATTCAACACCTCTTTTTCCAGGCGTTTAGGTGTAAAGACACCGACTTTTTCGGCAAGAAACGATTTGCCGGTCGACATGATGGTAATCTTTTGCTTTCTGCGTATGCTGCCGTGCATGATCCTGACCAGCGACACGACGCCGAGGTAACTGTCGAACCAGGAATCAATAATTAAAGCCTGCAAAGGCCCGTCAATATTGCCTTGCGGCGGCGGCACCTTGATCACCAGCTGCTCCAGCACATCCTGGACGCCCAGGCCCGTTTTCGCGCTGATCATCAGCGCTTCATCGGCCGGGATGCCGATGACCTCTTCTATTTCAGATTGCACCCGTTCCGGCTCGGCCGACGGCAGATCAATCTTGTTCAGCACCGGCACGACCTCCAGGCCCTGCTCTATCGCGGTATAACAATTGGCGACACTTTGTGCCTCCACGCCCTGCGCGGCATCGACCACCAGCAATGCGCCTTCACAGGCGGCCAATGATCTCGATACTTCGTAGGAAAAGTCTACATGCCCGGGTGTGTCGATAAAGTTGAGTTGGTAGACCTCGCCGTCTTTGGCCTTAAAATCCAGCGTGACGCTTTGCGCTTTAATCGTAATGCCGCGCTCCCGCTCAATATCCATTGAATCGAGGACCTGGGCCGACATTTCACGGTCCGTCAAACCACCGCAAATCTGGATAAAACGGTCTGCCAAGGTTGATTTGCCATGATCGATATGTGCGATGATGGAGAAATTTCTGATATGTTTTAAATCCACTGAGTTTCTACTGGTAATAAAGTTGAAGGCATTCGGTATGCGTGATGGCTGTTATACTATCTACATTGCTTGACATACGGGACATTGTAACAGATTTAACAAGCATCAAACTTCGTAACTACTCAGCAGTTAAAAAAATGGAACGCTGATGACGCAGATGAATATAATAAACGCAGATAACACCTTACACATCATCATATTAATCAGCGTCATCAGCGTTCCATTGTGTTTGATGGCTGAGTAGTTGCACGGCTTTTTTCATTGACCACTCCCGGATCAGTATTATGAAACACCCGGAATTCCCCCTAAGCGACGAATTAATTTATCTTAACCATGCCGCCGTAGCGCCCTGGCCTAACAGGACGAGTGCTGCGGTAATCCGGTTTGCCGAGCAAAACACACGATACGGTTCGCGTTTTTACCTGGACTGGCTGAACAAGGAAACTGAATTACGCACACAACTGCAAGCTTTATTAAATGCCCCCTCCCCTGACGATATCGCCTTGGTTAAAAACACCTCGGAAGCCTTGTCCTTTGTCGCCTGCGGTTTACCGTGGCAGGCCGGTGACAATATCGTCTCCAGCAATGAGGAATTCCCGTCCAACAGGTTGCCTTGGGAAGCCCTGTCCGGTCAGGGCGTGGAATTTCGCCAGGCTGACTTGCACAGCGCTAATACGCCCGAAGACGCCTTATTCGCGCTAGTAGACGGCAACACGCGCTTATTGACGATCAGTTCCATACAATTTGCCTCGGGGCTGCGCGTCGATTTGGACAAGATAGGTGAATTCTGCAAGCGGCGCGGCATTTTATTTTGCATCGATGCCATCCAGAGCCTGGGCGCGGTGCAGTTTGACGTGCAAGCCTGCCAGGCGGATTTTGTCATGGCCGACGGCCACAAATGGATGTTCGGCCCTGAAGGTTTGGGCGTTTTCTACACCACGCCCGAGTCCAGGGATAAATTAAAGCTGAGCCAGTACGGTTGGCACATGATGAAAGACACGCATAATTATGAAAACAAGCCGTGGGAGATTAATCCTACCGCCCGCCGTTTTGAATGCGGTACACCCAATATGTTGGGAATCCATGCGCTTTCTGCCAGTCTGTCTTTATTACTGGAAACAGGCATGGCGACGGTCGAAGCGCTGGTTATTGAAAAGTCCGACTATTTAAAAGAGGCTATCAATAAAAACAGGCAGTTGGTTTTGCTGTCGGAACGCCAGCATCGGCTTAAATCCGGTATTGTGGTCTTTAAACACCGGACACTTGCAAACGAGGTGCTCTATCAATATTTGCAGGAAAATGGCGTAGTTTGCGCGATGCGGGGCGGCGGCATCCGGTTTTCAGCGCATTTTTATAACACGTTTGAAGAAATTGACCGGGCGCTTGAGCTAGCTGGATCGTAGGCTAAGCACAGCGTATCCTCTATTTCAGGCATAATATCGCCTTGTTGATGTTGTTTTTAATACCGTCACAGAGTGGGAACAATTAACAGCTTCGCTCCTGTAGCAAATATTCAAGAAAGCCCAAGCCGCCCTTGTGGGCGGGTAAAGCTATCCTGCCGAAACCCTACGCGGATAACTGCCCTTGGCGACTCCATTTACTTTAAACAACGAAAAAGCGCTTATGACAAACAACAAAAATTCGGTTAAACAGGCCCGGTTTTATGTGTCCGCCGCTATTGCAATCTTGCTCCCCATAAACGGCTGGTCAGCAAGTTATTCAACCGGCAGGTCATCCTCATCAATAAAAACGCCTTCTTTCAGCTCAAGTAAAAAAACAGGGTACTACCGCCCGTTATCCAGAAATACATCCGGCAAATCCCCTTCCTCATATAAAAGCCATAGCGGTACGGTCAGCTCAAAATTCGGCAAGTCGTATAATTCAAGCATCGAACAACACTATGCCGGGCAGGCCAGTAAAAAATCATTTGCAGCTTTCCGGAAAGTGATGCCGGCTGCAAAGCCGATGCATTTCCCAGAGGCAGATCTGCAAAAATACCGTAGCCGTTACCGCGATAACCCGCTTTATCGACAGGCTGGACAGGATCACGATAGTTGGGGGTCGCGGGACCGTTATTACCAATCCCACCCCCCGGTCATTGTGAACGGCGGCGGTAACTCATTCGGCATGCTGTCAGGGCTATTCCTGTACAGTTTGCTGAATAACTCGGCTTCTGCCGGCGAATATGCATTTAACCACCAGAATGATGCGGATTATTTAAAGTGGCGGGCCGAAGCCGACCAATTGGCTAAAGACAATGCCGAACTCAAGGCGCAACTGGAGCAAATCGATGCGGTAAAAAACGCCAAAGGCAATGCGCAACCCGATCCTAATTGGTTGCCTCCAGGTGTGCCGGTTTCAGCGGTCATGTCGGATGCCGCCCTTAAATCAAGCCAACCCGATTTTAATGTCTGCGTTGGCTCAGAAGGCGGCCCTTATTACAAAGTCGCCCAAACCACTATGTTGCCCGAGCTGGTCGAATGGGTGAATTTGAATCCCGTGATCACCCAAGGTACGCCGGATATTTTGGCAAAATTAGCTTCCGGCACTTGTGATGCCGGATTTATCCAGGGCGATGCGCGCTTTGACGAACAACGCTTGGAGGTGTTATTCAAGCCATTTCTTGAAGCCGCCCATTTAGCCTGTAGCGTCAAAAGCAATGCAAAATCCATTCATGATATCGCCGATAAAAACCTGTGGATTCCCAAAAATTCCGGTTCGCGCATGACCTGGGATTATTTTGTCGAGCTTAACCCTGTGCATGGCAAGATTAATATCAAAGACGCCGTCAATTATGAAGACGCTATTTTAAAGGCCGTACAAACCGATGCCTGCCTTTTCTACGTGGCGGCCCCCCATGCGGCGGCGATAGACCGGCTGATCGACCGAAAGGAGCTGAAGTTACTGGCTATTGATGACGAGCGCTTGACTCAAAGCGGCATCTACCAAGCCAGGACGCTGTCCTCCGGCGATTACAGCAAAGCCATTCAATCCAGCCTGTTTTCCGACCATTACATTCAAACCGTCGTTACGCCGGCAACCTTTGTCATGAACACGGCCTGGAAGTCAAAAAACCCTGATATGGCGGCCAAAATCGCGCTCAAACTGGCTGATATTGAGACCACATTAAAACAATCGGTAAAACAATAATGTTTAAACGCCAAGCAGAAATTAAAGCCAAGCGCATAAAACTTAACCTGGACAGCGATCTTTCCGTTAACCTGATCGATACCCTCCTCGTTGACCTGCATCCCTCTTTTATCCGGCCGGACGGGCCGTTCTTTATCCAGGCGATAGGCGAAATTACCGGTACCGGCGGTCCTAAGGACTGCTTTACCGTTTATGCCGAAAATAACGGCAATCATTATTTGATCGAGATTGAAGCCGTTGAAGACAACATCGAATCCGTCGCCGTTTATCAAAATGTGCTGACCCTGGCGCCCGAAGAAGGCGAATGGGAACAGGTGTTGAAAGACATGTCATCCAGGGATATGGAAATGGATGGCATCCATTACCTGCGTTCGTTAGGCGGCGATGCCGACCATGCGGATTTATGCGAACTCCAGGAACACATCAAGACCAATGAGGATGCCTATGATTGCCTCAACCGGATGATGCTGTTTGAACGCACCATCAGTCCAGGCGATTTCAAGGAAAAGCTAAAAATTGTTGTTGAAGCCATAGACAGCCGGCAACAAGCCGGCGTGTCTTTTTATATCGGCTTTAACTTGCATCCTTCTACACTTAGCCTGTTGGGCAATTAATTTTTAACCCTTTCAAAGAGGAAATCATCGATGTTGTTTTTTAAGAAATACGGTATCCAAAAAGCTAAAGACCTGTCGAATTTATTGGGTGAAGCCATCGTTAAATTCGACCCGGAAGGTGCAACGGAAGCGGCGATTGCGGAAATCGAAGCCAAGTTCGATAAGCTCAACCTGGCGTTTTCCAACGCTAAAAAAGCCTGGGAAAAAGAGAATAAGGAAGCTGAGGCCATTATCTCGCTTTACAATCAACGCTTGGCGGCTGCCGAGCATTTGCAGACCCTGCCGGAGAAGGCGGATGCGCTGAATCAATTGGTCGCGATGCTGGAAGACATGCTGCCCGATGTTGAACGCGAAAAACAGGAAGCACAAGACGCCAAGCAGTATATGGGAGAGCTTGAAGGGCTGGTCAAGCAATACGCTGAAAAACTAAAAACGGCCCGCCATACGGTCGAACAAGCTAAAAAGGCTATGCAACGCGCAGAATTCTTAAAAGAACGCGCCGAGGAAAAAGCCGAGTCGGCAAAGA
>SCST01000123.1 GCA_004299465.1 Methylovulum sp.
TACAATTGACCACCCCGCCCAACATTTATTTCGAATTACAAAAAGCCGCCGAACACCCCTCCCATTCACTGGAAGACGCCGCTTTTATTATTGAGAAAGATCCGGCGCTCACACTGCAATTACTCAAGATTGTAAACAGCGCATTCTATGGCTTTCCCGCCAAAATCACCGGCATCAAACGGGCCGTTGCAATGATCGGCGCTACCGAATTACAAAACCTGGTGCTTGCGGCCGCCGTTATCGACAAATTCTCCAGCCTGCCTGGCACCATGCTTTCCATGCATGACTTTTGGGCAAGAAGCTTGCGCTGTGCGCTGATCGCAAAAGAACTTAATGTTTACCTAAAAAGCGGAGCCGATGAAGTTCTCTTTGTTTGCGGTTTATTACACAATATCGGCCAATTAGTATTTTTTCGCCGTATACCGGAATTGGCCAGAACCGTTGCCTTGTTGCAGCAGGAGTTTACCGATGCCGAAGAGCTCAGTATAGAAGAGGCGATTATCGGCTTTAATCATTATCAAACCGGGGCCGCATTGACCAGGTTATGGCAGTTGCCTGACATCATCACCGAAAGTATAAAACTACATGCTGTCCCTGATAGTACCAGTCCGTTTCAAGCCGTTGCAAGCCTTATCAGGACCGCTAATGATTACAGCCGGATAAATACAGGCGATGCCGGCGGCATACAAAATAGCCTGGAATTATCCGCTGAAACCATAGCTCGGGTTATGGAAAAAAGCTGTGACCAGTTTGAAATCATTTTCAAGGTTTTCTATCCGGACTGAGCTTGCTGAAGGCATAAGCCCTGGGCGCCCATAACCGGTAAAACCAAACCACCACGAAGACAGGCATTCATACAAAGCGCGCGCACCTGTTCGTGGCAAAATGAAGAAACCCAAGAGTAACGCCGGACACTCTCGCCTAAAACAACATTAAATGGGAATATCGTCCACTTTTTCGGCAGCCTCATCAATTGCATCATGCGCGGTATTACCCACGCCGGGGACAATTGACACGACAGCCCCTCCCAAACGCATCGGCACAGTAGCCACTTTGGTGAAAACACAGCCTTGCAATACAACCGTTGCGAGCACTAATAACAGCATATTTAACTTCATTTTTAAACTCCGTGATTAAATGATAGCGAGAATGAATGTGTACAATAACCTGCAATGAGCAAGACGACAATGCCTGTTGTCAGTCATGCGTCATTACCCGTTTAATCCTTGCCCGTAACCAATAATCCATGAAAACTGTAGCCCACCGTTTTTTTTCCGCCATCATTTTGGCCGTTTTGATATTGCCCGCGTGTAATGCCGTTTATCGTTCCGAAGCGGCCAAGCCGGAGCGGTTCAATCTCGTAAAAATATTCCCCAGCGAAAGCCGTCCGTCAGTGACTTTCGATGCCAGTATCATTGCCTCGTCCGTGTTGGATATATCGCAAGCCAAGCCGCGTATTATCATCCCGGTATCCAATGGCATCATTGCCGCATTGGATGCTGAAACAGGCACACTGGACTGGCAACTCAACGCGCCGGCGCAGGAAGGCCAGCAAGTGCAGCTGATTTCCACGCCTGTCATCATCAGCAACAAACTGGTCATCTTGTACCAGTGCTTGGACAAAGGCGTGCGTACCAGCCATCGCTTGGCGGTTATTGACTTGGTTAAAAAACAATTCGATAACCGCTTCCCGGTACTGACATTTGCCGCCGAACAAGCGACCGCTGACGGCAAGGCGAGCGTAAAATTTAACCCTCCCACGGCTTATTCCCATGCCGCCTTAAAGCATATCGACAGAACAGGCTCACAAAACGGCTTTGTTTACGCCGCATTCGGCAATGCCGGCGACATCCAGCCTTTTCACGGCTGGGTTTTTGAAATCGACATGGATGCGTGGCAACAACAGGGGGCAAAGCTGGCGGTAAGGAATGTGCTGCTGACTACGCCGGAAGCCGAGTGCCCGGCAAAAATGGAATACGGCACCCAGGAAATGATTTGCGGCGGCGGCGTTTGGGTGCCTGCCGGCCCATTGATCACCGAAGCAAAAGATAATGTTGAATTATTCATACCGACCGGTAACGGGCAAGTCGATCTCGACCGCCATGATTATGCCAATGCCTTGATGCGCGTAAAGCCCGGCCTGCAGTTTGATCCGGGTTGTGATGCGAAACTATGTACGGCCTTTAATCCGCTTAAGCCCGATCCGGCATGTATTAGCTCATGCAAAAATCTCTTTATCCCAAGACTGGCGGAAGGCAATGCACCGATCAAGCCGCCCTATCACGAATGTGATGACAAGGATTTCTGGGAATGCCTAGCCTGGATGGATTACGATTTAGGCGCCAGTGCGCCAGTAAAAGTCGGACTGGAAAATGGCCGTGATGTACTCGTTCAGGCCGGCAAAGATGGCGGTGCCTACCTGATTGATGCCGAACAGTTAGGTATACAATACGACCGCCTGCAAATAGCCAAGCTGTGCGGTTCGCCGACCGACCTGTGCAAACTCAGTTGGGCCGGCATGATAGTCACGCAGCCTGTACAGACCTCGGTCGACGGTGAACCGGTTGTCGTGATTCCCACTTTCAGCGCCGATAAAACCAATGCGGCGGGACTGGTTGCATTAAAAATCGTGCTGGAAAATGGCCGGCCGAAATTCAAACCGTTCTGGCGTTTCCCCGACGCCAATCATGCAGAAGCCTTGCAAATGTTCCGCAGCCACCCATCATTCCCGGTATTGACAACACACTTAGGCCATCGACACGACGCGATCGTCTGGCTGGTCGACATCGGCGCACATGGTACGATCTACGGAATCCGCGCCAAAGACGGTGTGATGGTCGCCAAACAAAACCTGCAAGGCAGTGGCCGCCAATTGTCGATGCCGTTGATTGTCGGCAACAAGCTCTATTTGGCATCGATTATGCCGAATACCGGAAAAGCGATGATAGAAGCTTATCGCATAGAAGCGCTAGAATAGCCGTAACGGCTACCCACTTTAGACTTAAATTCTTCCATAAAACCAGGTGTTATCGACATGAAAAGACTAATAACTGTTTTGGCCGTATTATTAACGCCCTATTGTGCGCAAGCAGAAACGCAGAGTGCCACCATGAAATTACAATCGCCTGTTTTCCAACACCAAGCTGAAATTCCCAGTCAATATACGTGCGAAGGAAGCAATATGTCGCCGCCGTTAACCTGGTCACAAATTCCGTCCGGCAGTAAAAGTTTGGTCTTAATTGTGGATGACCCCGACGCGCCCGATCCGGCTGCGCCTAAATTGACATGGGTGCATTGGCTGTTATACAACTTACCCGCTAATAGCACGGGATTGCCGGAAGCCGCTAAAGATTTACCGGCCGGTACAGGCCAGGGTTTAAACGATTGGAAAAAAACCGGGTACAGCGGTCCCTGCCCGCCGATTGGACGCCATCGGTATTTTCATAAACTGTACGCCTTGGATATTGAATTACCGGTGAGTCTAGGGAAGCCTACGAAGGCAAAGCTGGAGCAGGCAATGCAGGGACATATTTTGGCAAAAACCGAATTAATCGGCACTTATCAAAAGAAAAACAGAAGCATCATCGATAGGTTATTTTGATTCGACAAGCGCTTTAACGGGAATAAGCCCATGTCAAATAAAGCTGGAAAACCTTCGCCTATAAACTCCGAACCGCAAATAGCCGCTGCCGAGATGCCGGAAAACCGTCAATGGATTGCTGAATCAGCTTATTACAAGGCATTAGCCAGGGGGTTTATACCTCATCACGATCAAGAAGACTGGCTTGAAGCAAAAAAAGACTATCAAGCATTACTGGCCAGGCAACGAAAAAACGGCTTGGTCAGCTTGCGGCAAGCTTAAGTTTCCACTCGTCTTGCCTTGCCATGATCTTGTCCTCACAAAATACCCGGCAAGATAGGGCGTGGCTACCTCGTTGTTTTACAAACGGAGATAGCGTTGCGCATGAAACTGAAATTACAAATTAAACCAACGCGCATTCGGAAAATGATTGTATTCGAAAAATGATTTTTTTCATCAGCAATGTTAGAATTCATTCACACTTGGCTAAGCAGATTTAACGGATGTCGATAGACTCTCAAAAAACGCCTTACACCGTCCCCGCACTGGAATTCAAAAGCAGTACTTTTTCTGTGCCTGTTTTAGTCTTAGCCAGCAATGACTTAACGACCCTCGATCATTTGTTGCAAAAAAAAATCAAGCTCGCACCCGAGTTTTTCAGAAATTCCCCAGTAGTCTTTGATGTCCAGAACCTGAACAAACAAGGCCTTGATATCGATATTGCAGAACTTACAGGCATCATCTATAAAGCGGGCATGCTGCCGATAGGAATACGCGGCGGCAATGACCATCAAAACAACAAGGCATTGGAATTGCTGATCCCTGTTTATTCGCTACACCATAGCGTAATTGCGGAAAATAACAGTCCGGAAACGCAAAAAGGAAAGGCCGCTGTTTCGCAACCCCAGGCTGTTGAGCGGACAGCTCCGGCAACGATGCTCATTACCCAACCCGTCCGTTCAGGACAACGCATTTATGCGACAGGCGACTTGATTGTTTTAGCGCAAGTTAGTGCGGGGGCCGAAATTCTGGCTGAGGGCAATATTCATGTATACAATACCTTAAGAGGGCGGGTTTTGGCGGGCGTACTTGGCAATACTGAGGCGCGTATTTTCTGCTCCGATTTACAGGCGGAACTCATTTCAATCGCCGGAAATTACAAAATCAGCGAAGATTTGAATGAATCCATCCGCAACAAACCTGTTCAAGTCTATTTACAAGAACATACTTTAATCATTAAAGATATTGTGTAATGTCCATACGTTGGAGGAAACAAGTGGCAAGAATAATCGTCGTAACATCCGGTAAGGGAGGTGTGGGTAAAACCACAACAAGTGCCGCCATCGCCATGGGACTTGCAAAAAAAGGCCATAAAACAGCGGTTATTGATTTTGACGTGGGTTTACGGAATCTTGACCTGATTATGGGCTGTGAACGCCGTGTCGTTTATGATTTTGTCAATGTCATCAACGGCGAGGCCTCTCTTAATCAAGCCTTGATCCGCGACAAGCACTGCGACCTGCTTTACATTCTCCCCGCGTCGCAAACGCGGGATAAAGATGCCTTGAGCCAGGAAGGCGTAGGCAAGATTTTAGAGGATTTGTCCAGGGATTTTGAATACATCGTCTGTGATTCGCCTGCAGGCATTGAAAAAGGTGCCCATTTGGCGATGTATTTTGCCGATGACGCCTTTGTCGTAACCAATCCTGAAGTGTCTTCGGTAAGAGACTCTGATCGCATGCTAGGTCTTTTGTCGAGCAAATCCCGCAGGGCGGAACAAAACGAAGAGCCTATTAAAGAATACTTATTGCTTTCTCGCTACGCGCCTGACCGTGTAAAATTGGGCGAAATGCTCAGCGTGGATGATGTCCAGGAAATTTTGTCGCTGCATTTGCTCGGCGTCATCCCGGAATCAAAGTCGGTGCTCAATGCATCAAATTCCGGCACACCGGTTATTCTCGATGAAAAAAGCGACGCAGGCCAGGCTTATGCCGATATTGTTGCTCGCTATTTGGGTGAAGATAGACCGCATCGTTTTATAGATGAAAAGAAAGGACTCTTTGGAAAACTTTTCGGGAGTAAATAATGAGCTTACTGGATTACTTTAGAACCTCTAAAACCGGTTCGGCATCTGTCGCAAAAGAAAGGTTGCAGATACTGGTTGCCCATGAGCGTTCTTCCCGAAACCAGCCTTCTTATCTTCCTCAATTACAACGAGAATTACTGGAAGTGATCAAGAAATACATTAACGTGGACCAGGAAGCCATATCATTTAATTTTGAACAGGATGATGATCAGGAGACACTGGAATTAAACATAGTCCTGCCTGATCATCACGCTAAAAACAGTTAAACATTTTCCAACACTCTCTAAACCCTAAAAACCAACGATAAAGGTGACAAATATGCTTAATGTAATCGGCGATGCAGCAGGAAAAGTCTGGGAATACCTGGACAAGAACGGTCCCTCCAGCGCAAATAAAATTGCAACTGAAACAGGAATCAATAAAAACGATATGCAGCGAGCGATAGGCTGGCTGGCTAAGGAAGATAAACTATCCGTTGAAATGAAGGGTCGTATCGAAACCCTGTCATTGAAATAAGCTGCAAGAAAATAAGCTCAAAGCTCAAGACCGGAAAGACAACTTGGGCTTTTTTGCATAGACACCAGCACATATTAATTTTCCCAAAAGTTCTTGCACAGTATATTCAGAGTACTGCGCAAGAACTTTTGGGATTGTAATACCCATTCAATAAGTTATGTGTGTTTCATAAGTGCTTGCCGAACTCATTTAACGAAGACTGGCATTTCTAGTGCAAGCACTTATGAAACAATTAATACGAACAAGCTCTCCGTTAATATTTGCGATAACCGCCAGCTATTAACGGAGAGTGTAGCCTTAAAGGTTATTGAAGTTTATCCTGCTTTTGCCAATTCCGCGCGCATGTCGTCTATGACTTTTTTATAATCGGCTTGGTTAAAAATCGCCGATCCTGCGACAAAGGTATCCGCACCAGCTGCTTTAATCTCGCGGATATTATCGACTTTTACGCCGCCGTCAATTTCCAGGCGTATATCAAAACCGCTGTCATCAATTCTTTGCCTGACCTGGCGCAATTTGTCGAGGGCAGACGGTATAAACGATTGCCCGCCGAAACCGGGGTTTACCGACATCAGCAAAATCATATCCAGCTTATCCATGACATAATCCAGGTGATGCAAAGGTGTTCCGGGGTTAAACACCAAACCGGCCTTGCAACCGCAATCATGAATTAATTGCAAGGTACGGTCGATATGCACAGAACCCTCCGGGTGAAAAGTAATAATGCTGGCCCCGGCTTTGGCAAAATCCGGCACGATGCGGTCTACCGGCTCAATCATTAAATGCACATCAATTGGCGCCGTTACGCCGTGTTTTCTCAATGCTTCGCAAACCAATGGCCCGATCGTTAGGTTGGGGACGAAATGGTTGTCCATCACATCAAAATGCACAACATCTGCACCGGCCGCTAAAACCTTATCGACCTCTTCACCTAATTTGGCAAAATTTGCAGATAAAATGGAGGGGGCAATCCAGTTTGGGTTCATGTTCTAATCCTCGTAAATAAAATGGTTTATTATATGCAGTGCCTTTGATTTTTGTTATACAACGGCGGCGTCGCTATCATACAGGAAAATATAATCGATGAAACTGGTCACTTTTACGCATAATCAGCAATCGCGCATCGGCGCCGTCATCGGCGATTCAGTTATTGACAGCCTCGGTTGCGCCGAAATCCCGGCAAACTTGATTGATTTTCTCAAGGCAGGCCCTGATGCATTGGCGGCTATGCAACAGCAAATCGACAGCGGCAAGGCGCGCATCGCCTTGCCGGAAGTCAAGCTGGAAGCCCCCGTGCCGAGGCCGGGCAAGTATTTAGGCATCAGCCTGAATTATGCCGACCATATCGCCGAAACAGGCCGGGATAAGCCGGAATATCCCAGCTTTTTTACCAAGCAAAGTAGCTGCGTTATCGGCCACGGCTCGTCCATACACAGGCCCAGAGTGTCAGACAAGCTCGATTATGAAGGCGAACTGGCTTTCGTTATCGGAAAACAATGCCGTCATGTCTCGGTCGACAAAGCCCATCAGGTCATCGCCGGCTTTACCATTGCCAATGATGTTTCCGTGCGTGATTGGCAAATGCGTTCACCGACCATGATGATAGGCAAATCATTCGATACTTGCGGGCCATTAGGTCCTTGGCTGGTGACTGCCGATGAAATAAGCGACCCCCATAACCTGGCGATTAGCACCTGGGTTGATAATGAGCTGCGTCAAAAGGCTAACACCCGGCAAATGATTTTTAACTGTTACGAAATGATCGCTTACTTATCGCAGGCAATGACACTGGAACCGGGTGACGTGATAGCGACAGGCACCCCTGCCGGCGTAGGTGTAAAGATGCAGCCGCGCGGCTACCTGAAACCCGGACAGATAGTCCGCATTGAAATCGAGGGCATCGGCATCTTAGCCAATCCGGTTATTGAAGAACCCCAAGACTAACCATGACACCCCGATTCCTTTCCTCGACCAAAGGATAAACAAGGAGGGTACAAGAAATTGTGGTCCTTTTATCGCCAGCCAGTCGCATTCTTTGCAACTCGCCACACCGTGAGCGGAAGCATCCGTAACGCATAAGGAATACAGCAAAATAGCGCAGTTTGTTAGCACTAAAAATGCAATAAGGCATGAACTTCGTAATCTTGCAACCGCTTTCTGCCTTCAAGAGCATCCAGCTCTACCACAAAAGCGCAAGCTTCCACTTTTGCGCCCAGTTTTTCTATCAGTTCACAACTTGCCTTTGCGGTGCCGCCGGTAGCCAGTAAATCGTCGATTAACAAGACACGGTCGTTGCTGTCGACGGAATCAATATGTA
>SCST01000124.1 GCA_004299465.1 Methylovulum sp.
ACATGATACGCGGACGATGGTGAGAAACGCATTGAACCGACTGGCGGCTTTCTGCACACCTTCGATCTCGTGATCTGAGAGCGGCAGGAAGATGTAATCCCGGCGTTTGTCGTCGGCCGTCCTGTCCAACTGACCCCACTGCGAACCAATGTAATCTGATTCTGCCCGCTCCAGGAGGGCTGCCAGCACGTTGACGTCTGCTTCCGCCCGCTCGGCGTAACCGAACATCCGGCGCGCTACCGTATCCACTGACAACGCATCCACGCAGGAGGAGAGAACGAACGAGAGTTCTTCCAACTCCGGAAGGGCGGCCATCCAGAGGATGTCGGTCAGGCGCTGGTCGAGCGGCTTGATGGTGAAACCATCCACCGCAGTACCCTGATAGCTGAGTTTACCCAAGGCCGAAATGGCCTGGCGGATCTGCTGGTAAACACCCTGGGCCTTAGCGATCACCTGATCGCGGAAGGTGCGTAGGGTTTCGTGTTGCGCCTTGGCTTGGGCGTAGGTTTCAACTGCTTCGCGGGCTTTTTCCGCCGCGTGACGCAGTTTGTTCACCTGAGCCGGCTTGCGGTCAAAGACCATGCCCCAGGAGTGGAAGGATACTAACTTTTCTACTAGTCCACCGTAGATGAAGTTGGCGTGACTGTGGACCAACTTTTGCGTCCGCAGCGACTTCGCCCGGGCTTGCCGTTCGACCTTAGCAGCTTTATTGATGGCCTGAGTGATGAGGGTAGCCAACAGCCGCTCGTCGGCCAAAAAACGGCGCACGTCAGTGGTGGTGACAAGCTCACGCTCGATGACCTCGTGACCCTGTAGTTCACCGCCGGTCAGAAGCTCAGCGTAAACGGTGGCCTGGGCCTGATACTGCCCGATGAGGGCAGACACCAGAGTGCCAATCGTGCCGCCGCTTTGACCGTAAGCCTCGATCACCTGATCGACAGATTGTTCAGGCGAGGCGGAGGTGCTGGGTAAGCCGTAGACGCGGCGCATGGGCGTAGGATTGCCCACTTCGTGTTCGTTTGACAACAGTTGCTTTAGGAGCGGCTCGTATTTAGCAGCTACGCCGGCAACGATGTCATTAAACGAAATTTGCCCGAGGTAGGCGAAGCGATGCGACCACATTTTCCCGGTCTTCTTCAGAGTCGTCGTAGACATATTGGCGCCGATGCGTTCATTTTGCTGCCGATATCCCGGAGCCATGAGCATGGCCACGGTCTGGCGAACCAGGTTATCGCGTAGCGCCTTGTCCGTGCCGACGATGGGCAGGGTGACCAGATTGAACATCCGATTTTCGTGCGCCTGGCGACGCGGATCGCCGTAGACGAGCGAAAGAATTTGCGCCGCTCCAGTTGCACCGTTGAACTCTACCTTATCTCCGCAACCCAGATACGAACCACCATCCACGACAACGTCACGGATGGACAGAGCTGCATTGGGAGCGTTCTGGGCGTATGCCTGGCGCAGTGACCCCAAGACGAGATCAAATGCACCACGCCCAGTACCGCCGGCGATCGAGTAAAACACGTACAATTCTGCTTCCTTGATGTAGCCGCCGGCTAAGGTGCGCAGGAACTTCCAAAAATTATCGGCCGCCTGGTCGAGTGCCGTCTTCTGGCGGGTGAAAGCCATCCAGGCGATGGCCGGGACTTGGCCCATGCCTTTGCCGCTATCGGATTCCTGCCCGGAAAGGGCGGTACCGACGGCGCGAGCGATGGGATAGCGCTCCGCCTGAAGCGCGTCGATGAGCTTCCCTATCTGGTCATACTGATCGGGACTGACGACGTAGACTCCGCGGCGGTTAACCTGCACGCCGGCTTGACGAATTTCATCGGCCACGTCCGCGAGGAACGTAGCGTGAAACTGCAAGCCGGAGATATCAGACAAGTGGCGAGCCACCATCTGAAAAGTGCCGCCGATGAAAATCGCGGCCCGAACCTTGCCCTGCAACTGACTGGTTTTAGCTGTGGTGAACATTGGAGTAATCCTCTTTTCCTTATGTATGATGTGTGATTGTCATTGAGCAATGAGCGAAGCAATCCCCGTGGGATTACCTCGGTGACTGTGACCCGTTCACTTGGGCTAAAAGTTTATTTTCCTTTGGCCTCCTATTTTATTTATGTATATTTCTGTACAGGGACTGGATAGATGAGCTCTATGCAGTCGCCCATACAGAAAATCAACAATCGAATATGTTAAGGTGCACCTTTTGATAATTTTTGTCACGCAATATGTGACATAATCGTCAAACGGTGCAGTGAATATTACTATAGGGTAATGTTATTGTCAAATATTATAGGACTATATTTTCTCTATTTTAGCCTCATTTTATGAATTTGATAATTATTATTAACAGCTATGATTTCTTGATATAATTGAGGCTAAGTTACAATTTATTTCTATTATTTTTGTCAATTTACTATTGACAATCAATTTAGATTGTGTTACTATATACTGACTATGCCAAGAAAATCTGTAGAAATACCGCGGGTGGATGACCGGCTGGAGCTGTTGTTTCGGCATGCTGGACTAACGGAAAAACAGGCCAAACTCTATCGTTTACTATTGGTTGTAGGGTCGGAGAAAGCGTCGACTTTGTCCCAGCGCTCGGGGATCAAAAGAAGTAATGCCTATGCGTTACTGGAAGATTTGGTGCATAAAGGACTAGCAAGTAAGATCGAGAAAGCCGGGATCCAATATTTCCGGCCGGAACCACCAACGAAGCTACTGGAAGTCATAACCGGACAGGAGAAAAATCTAGCGGCGGCTAAGTCACTGGCGGGTGACTTGGTTCCACAGCTTACTCGCCAATGGAAGCGGGCGGTAGAGCGGCCAACAGTGCGGCATGTCGAGGGCGAGGAAGGTCTTTACCAGGTGTTTGAAGATATTTACCAACCGAATAAAAAGGAGATCCACGGCTGCGTAGATCTGGAGGTAGTCGGGAAAGTATTCCCCAAACACATTACTCATGAACTAATTCCCCGGCGGGTGAAATACGGGATGAAAGCCTGGGCCATCCTGGGCGATTCACCGGCTGCGAGAGAGGTAGCTAGTAAAGATAAAGATCAGATCCGGAC
>SCST01000125.1 GCA_004299465.1 Methylovulum sp.
CTATTGAAGAACGGCGATCTATTTTCGATATTTATTGCCAAAGCCCGACGGGTGAGCGTTTTATTGTTGAAATGCAAAAAGCAAAAATGCAGTTTTTCAAAGATCGTTCGCTGTTTTATTCGACGTTCCCGATTCGTGAACAGAGTAAAAAAGGCGTGTGGGATTTTCGTTTACTGCCGGTGT
The DNA here is from genome assembly GCA_004299465.1 of Methylovulum sp. Classification (GTDB taxonomy): domain Bacteria; phylum Pseudomonadota; class Gammaproteobacteria; order Methylococcales; family Methylomonadaceae; genus Methylovulum. Next base: position 184 of record SCST01000125.1, read on the forward strand.
ATTTCATTGCGATTCTGGATTTTAAATACGACGAAAAAGAAGACGAGCGTAAATTTCGCCGCGACGTTTGTTTGAAAGACCAAGACGGCGATGTTTTTTATAACAAACTGCACTTCAAGTTTTTGCAAATGCCGCTTTTTACCAAACAGGAACATGAACTCGAAACGCATTTCGATAAATGGGTTTATTTCCTGAAACACCTCGAAGATTTCGACCATATTCCGGTCATTTTGAACGAGCCTATTTTTCAAAAAGGCTTCGACATCGCCGAAGTGTCACACCTTAGCAGCGACCAATACGACGCTTATCTCAAAAGTATTTTGGAATACAACGAGGCCAAGGCTGCACTGGATACGGCATTTATCGACGGTCAGAAAAAGGGCAAGATCGAAGGCGAAACAGCAAAAGCCATTGAAATTGTCAAAACCATGCTTGAAGAAGGCTTTGATGTTGCGGCGATTGCAAAAATTACAAAATTAACGATGACAGAAATAGAGGCATTAAAATGATCGAAGCTGATGAACGAGTCGCTTATTTAAGGTCTTGCAGCATATCGCGAAGTTAGGTTTCGTTGATATTCCGGTACCCTGTGATGGATACGATGGCGGGATGTATACGAGCCGGCCTCCAACGCTCATGAAAGAACACTGAATAAACAGGGCTTGAGCCTACGCAATGACTTGTCAATCAACTGTGGGAGCCATTCAATCGCAAATCAGGCGGGGAGAGTTTGTTGCTGCCTATGCAAACGCCTTGATGCTGCTCAACAGCCATCCGGCCGATTATGCCGTTGGGCGATTATTTTTGCAGACAGCCCTTTATGCCGAGCGAGTGGAAAGCGTTGGCGCCTTGCTGGCGGATTTGCGTGACGGCATTCCTGCCCAAATGTCAGCCTTGTTGAATTTGCAGGCAAACCTCCATTGCGGCGATTTCGATGGCGCCCAGCGATGCTTGCAACAGTCCGGTTTGACTGAAAACAGCTTGATTTTTCACGATTGTGCTTACCGTATCGCGTTTCGCCAGCATAAGCTTGAGAGTGCCTTAACGCATCTCGATGCGATGGAGCGTTTCGGTGCCAGGCCGCTGGAACATTTCCTGGCTAAGTTCGAAATCCTGAAATTGCAAGGACGTTACCCCGCGATAACCGACACTATCCAACAATTGCTTCCCCTGCTTGCCGCTGAATCAGTATCGGCGCGATGGCAGCTAAAACTTTGGCAGGCGGGAATTGCGCATAGCGAGCTTCGTTTTCAGGATAGCGTGATGCTGGCGCAAGATTTGATCGGCGAATATCTCGCTTCGCCAATGGCGCAGCAAACCGTCGACGCCCCGCCGGCGAAACCTTGGACGCGGCAGCGGCAGCACCAGGTGATGGCCGATCTGGAACGGCTTATCCTGCAACATAAACTCCCCGTATTCCTGGCAGCCGGCAGCTTGCTGGCCTTGGTGCGGGAAGGCGATTTCTTCGCTAGTGACAAGGATATCGATCTCGGTGTCGTGGAAGCCGGCGCCGAAGGCGTCGCGCAAACCTTGGTAGCCAGCGGCTACTTTGATGATATTTCGCCCCCCGGATATTTTATAGGTTATAAGCAGATGCGGCATCGACGTACCGATTTCATCGTTGATATTGCCCAGTACCAAGCGGCCGGCGAAAAGTTGATGGCATGCTGGCGGCATCCCTCCGGGCAGGTATTGCGGGAGGCCGTTTATCCGCATTTCGGTCTCCGTGATTGGGATCATCCGGTGCTACGCTGCCGCATTCCGGTTCCTGATGACCTGGAAGCCTATCTCGGCAGCATGTACGGCAACTGGCGTACGCCAGACCCGCAATTCGATACCGTTATCGCCGCCTGCAATTTAACCGGTCTCACCGATTTCCTGCTCAGCTTGACGCAGATCAGGATTAGCCATGCCTTGCTCGGCAATGCACGAAACACGGCGAAGGCCTTGTCGGGCTACTTACAAAAACGTGGAGTCCACTCTGAATTATTGGAATGCATTGATGCCTTGCCTTGACGCCCCCTTGCCCGAAAAAGTCTATTCTGTCGCGTATGCCTCGGGTTGTTTCGATATTTTTCATGTGGGCCATTTGCGCTATCTTGAGCGAGCCGCCGCCCATTGCGAACAGCTGGTTGTCGGCATTCCCGTTGATGCCATCATCAACGCAAACAAAGGCAAAAATCCAATCAACACCTGTGAACTGCGCATGGAAATCATCGCCGCCTTGCGTTGCGTGACGCGGGTTGTGCGAGCCGAGACGCCGATGGAACACACGAAGCCGTTCGCTGATTTTATCCGGCAAATGGGAGCCGAGGGGGTTTTCATCGGCGAGGAGTGGCGTAATACGCCGCGTTGGCAGCGGTTAGGGCCGGTATTGCAGACACACGGAATCAACGTTCACTTTCTTTCTCATACGCCGGATATTTCGACAACGTTGATTAAACAACTCGTAAGACACATTACGTAGGCCGCAATTGACGATAGTCGTATAGCGCTGCATGTGAGTTACCCATCCGGGGTATTACGCTATCGCTAATGCGCCTTACAACAGGCAATTTTATTGACACCTTCGTTGATTAAGCGATATAGGTCTACCTGCCAATCAAGGCCGGATCTTAGTTCAGGGTTTGTTCCGTCGCTTAATTAGATTAGGTCTCTATAGCAAGGGATTGAATCTTCAATGCGGATCATTTCAAGGACGGTGACGAGTTGTCGCTGCTTTTGGGTGAGTTCCCCCAGATATTCTCCTGCCAGGGACATAATGTCGCTGGTAGGCAAAACCAAATCTGTGTTAAATTACCCCGGAACGCGCGTATATCTAAATGATTTATAATGTTTTTCTGGATTCATTATGTCAC
>SCST01000126.1 GCA_004299465.1 Methylovulum sp.
AACGCTATCGCATCCGCCATCGTCCATGCGTCCTTGTACGGTCTTACCGTAGTTAGTGCATCGAAGACGTCGGCCACTTTTACAATTCTTGCCGACAGCGGGATTTCGTCGCTTTTCAAACCATTGGGATAGCCCGTGCCGTCGAATTTTTCATGGTGTCCGGCGGCAATTTCCCTGGCTGTTTGATAAAACGAATTATTCCCCAAAATACGCGCGCCGGCCAAGGGATGCTGCTTCATCAAGTCCCATTCTTCATCCGTTAAAGAGGCTTTTTTCTTTAAAACGGCATCCGGCACAAACAGTTTGCCGATGTCATGCAGCATGCTCATAAGCCCCATGTGTTCGGCTTCCTTTCTGTCTATGCCGATAGCAACAGCCAATGCCTCCGTGTAATGCTGTACCCGTAGCAAATGGCTGCCGGTATCTTCATCCTTGCCTTCGGCGGCCACGCACAACATCGTGACGGCGTCTTTATAGGCCGATTCCAGCAGGCTGTGCGCTTCATCAAGCTTGCGCTGCAATTCATAGGATTCCAATGCGCGGACGACGGTCATATTGAGGTCGTGCGGATCCCAGGGTTTGGCCACATATTTGTAGATATGAGCGTCATTGACACAGGCCATTAACGCTTCCATATCGGCATAGCCGGTCAGCAAGATCCTGATGGCTTTGGGTTGGGTTTGTAGCGCATGTTCCAATACCTGGTTCCCGGTGATGCCGGGCATGCGTTGATCGCAGATAATCAAGTCCACAGGCTGCCCATTCAGCAAAGCGATGCCTTCATCGCCGTTTACCGCGGTCAACACGGCATAGCTTTTACGAAAGCTGCGCCGTAAGGTTGCCAGTACATCTGGATCATCGTCAATCAGCAACAGTGTATGCATTAAGCCCCCTTGGATAAGTGCAGTGGCAGGGTGAGGGTAAAACAGGTGCCGACCTTAAGCTCCGATTCAACCTCTACCTTGCCGTGATGTTTTTCGATGATGCCGTAGGAAATCGACAAACCCAGGCCGGTACCCTCGCCGACATCTTTAGTCGTAAAAAAAGGATCGAAAATTTTTGCCTTGACCTCATCCGACATGCCGGTACCGGTATCGGCAATGCTGATCACGGCCTGGTCGCCGTGTCGTGCCGTGCTGATGCGGATGACGCCCTGTTCGGGTATCGCCTGGATAGCGTTGGCCAAAATATTCATGAACACCTGGTTCAATTCGCCTGCATAGCATTCGACCGGCGTATTGAGACGATAGTCTTTTTGTATGTCAATGCGGTTTTTATACTGGTGATGCAGCATTTGCAGGCTGCAATCGATGCCTTCTTCGAGCAGCACGCTTTTAATTTCGCCCTGGTCGAGGCGGGAAAAATTACGCAAGGCCAGCACAATATTCCTGATTCTTTCCGCCGCCTGTTGCTGACTGTTGATGAGTTCCCGCAAATCGCTACGGATAAATTCATAATCTATCTCCTGGAAAAAATCCTGTAACCTGGTTTCACCAATGGCATTACAGCACTCCGTAGCCAGGTTGAGCGCGCTTTCAATATCCTGTACATAGTCGCGCAATACCGGCATATTGGCGTAAATGGCGCCGACCGGGTTATTGATCTCATGGGCGATACCCGCGACCAATTGTCCCAATGACACCATTTTTTCGGACTGGACCAGGTGGGATTGCGCGGATTTAAGCTGCGCTAAGGCCTGCTGTAATTCACTGGTGCGTTCATCGACCTGCCGCTCAAGGCTAAGATTCAGGTTTTCCAGTTCTTTTTCCACTTTTTCCCGCCTTGAAAACGCTTCGGACAGGTTAGTGGTCATGATATTGAAGGCGTCGGCCAGGTTAGCCACTTCGTCTCTTCCTTTAACCGGCACTTTAATCGACAAATCGTTTGAATGCTCGATATGCCGTATCGCCACGGTTAACCGCTTAATCGGCATGACAAAGTGCCGGCTTAACCACATGGCGACCAGCGTCATCGGCAAGACTACCGAGATGGCGGCAATAATCAGTTCAAAAATCAGTTGCCTCACCGGTTCCCTGGCGCTGGATTCCTGTGAAAATACGGCAATGCGGAAGGAAAAATCATCGAGAACCAGCGGCTTGGAGATTGCCCCCAAGTACGCTTTATCGGCAATTTGCCAAACTTTTTGCGCCGAAAAATCCTGGCTTAAGGCAAGCGTTTCCGAACCGGTTTCAGTAAACAGTTCGGCTTGTGTGCCGTCGTCTTTAAATAAGGCAAAATAACCCTGATCCGGTTGAAAATAACGATTTAAATCATCCCAGGCGTGGGTCAGCACCAACAGCCCCCGAACGGGTAATTGCGGCGGTTTCAAAGCCGCGGCGTGGGCGACAATATGCCCGCTAATAAAGGGGACCCGGTGCTTGAACGCAAAATGGTAATCCTCATTATCCACCCAGGCTGCCGGAATTTTTTGGCCTGTCACTTCCGGCTGGGTTGATGCTATCAGGATACCGGCGGCATTAAAAACATACAGGTCGCCCTGCAGTGCATAATAGTTTTTCAGGCCAAGCAGTTCTGTGCTGATGCGTTTATCCAGGTCATCAACGATGACGTCCTGCATGACCGAAGACGCTCGCCACGCCATCAGGTTAGTCTTTTCAAACTGCAAAACACTCTGTAATTCCTGGGCTTTGTGCTCGGCGGCATCGGCCAGGTTCAGCCGAATCTGTTGCTTGATTTTGTTCTGGAATTCGTAAAAAACCACGGAACTGAGAATGGCGGTAACCAATAACACGATTACCGTAAAAAAAAGGGTCAAGCGTATCGATAGTGACATGATCAGTGTGCGGCAATTTTATAAACTATCTTGATATTCGGGTTCTCCGGCTTGCTTTCCACGTAACCGATGGCGCCTTTCACCCGCTCAACAAACAGCATGACCGCTTGCTCGGAATTTTGCGTCAACGGCGGCGTAATGCCTTTGAACAACATTTTGTCCCAATAGCCGCCCAATTTTTCAGGAGTGCTGTCGAATACTTGTTCAGTAAACAGGTTACGCGCCTCGGATTGCACCGGCAAGTTGATCGGTACCATAGGTTCGTCATCCTCCCAATGTTTTTTCTTTAACAGGTAAATAGCAGCGATGTCGTCTTTGCTGAGTTCATTCACCGCTAGGGCCTTATTGGCAATCACATAAATATCGGCGTACACCGTCGCCGGCAAACCGAATAGGCAACCGGCCAGCAACAAACGGCGCATCAGAACAGCACCGCGATAGAGCCGTACAAACCCGAGGGACTTTCCGATTTCTCCCCAAAGGTCTGTTGCCATTCCAGCTTAAAGGAATAGCTGGGTTTAGGCCGATAAACAATGC
>SCST01000127.1 GCA_004299465.1 Methylovulum sp.
TCGTCGATGATGATATGGCGGGGTTGGGTTTTCATGGGCTTTGATGAAGTCAAAATACTGTTAATCATCTTAAAGCAAAACGCTTGCCAACTGCTTAGGCCACGAAAATAGCAGCTTGTAGCTTGAATAGGGTTGGCCTGACAAGACAATGCGGGAGGCTGGTAGGGAAATTGTCAGAAACCTGACAAATTTTTTGCGGAAGGGCACTGAGACGAAGTCGAACGAGACATGCTACACCGTCCGAAATATTTTGGCATATGGCTTAGATGTAAGCCACGGAGATTAAACATCAATGTTAGCGCGAATGTTTGTGTTAAATTCATCGTAGGTAGCTTTTTTCCTGAAAATATGTTCAATCGTATAGATACAAGCGTGAATAAAGATACATTCCAAATTCGTCAATGTCCGATATGATTTTAGGAAAAGTGCGAGCGATGTATCTCTGTAAGCCCAAGACAAAATCAACAATTACTCCACCTACCCTCCTTAGCCGCCGCTGGTCGACTCATGAACGAACGAGAAGAAATCCCCGTCACCCATTTCGATTTGCAGGACCTGCCGGAAAGCGAGCGTTTTCCGGTTTGGAAAGAAAGCATCGCCGTCCTTTTCGACGTGACGCTGGAGACACAGGATGCCGAACAACGCTTCTCCAGCCAACTGACGACTTGCCATCTCGGCGATTTCCTGCTCAGCAATTCCGTCAGTCGGCGGCAATGTTTCCGGCGTTCGCGGAAACTGGCCGCGCAAGACGGACTTGATCATCTGCTCGTACAAATCTATCGCCAGGGCAATAATGTCGGAGTCTGCGGCAAAACCCGGCTCGATGCCCGGCCGGGCGATGTCTTCGTGTTGGACCTTGGCCAAACGCTGGAAACCCGGACCGACGATTACGACAACCTGACGCTGGTTATCCCCAGGGCGATACTGACCCAGCATCTCAAAGCCCCGGAACGCCTGCACGGGCAAAAGTTGGCGAGGGAATCAACGCTAGGGCAATTGCTGCGCGAGCACATCGAGACCTTGTGGAACCGGATCGGGCAGGTGACGGCCCAGGAGTCGAACGCAATAGCTAACGGACTGACCGGCCTGGTGGCGGCCTATTTCGGCGGCCTTGAGCTGCCCGTGGATTGCCCTGACGTCCAGGCGGCGACGCTGGAAACCATCCGCCAATACATCGCCCAACACCTTGCGTTTCCCCAGTTGAGGCCGCAATTTCTGGCAAGCCGTTTCGGCTTATCGCGCGCCTCGTTGTATCGCCTGTTCGAACCCCTAGGCGGTCCCGCCAGTTACATCCGGCAAGAGCGCCTACAGCGCAGCCTGGAACTTCTGGTTCAAGCATCACCACACAGCATCGCCGCCATCGCGGCATCGGTCGGCTTTTACGATGAAGCCCATTTTCACCGGCTGTTCCGCGCCACCTTCGGCATGACGCCAGGCGAAATACGGCGTAACGCGTTACTGGCAAGGCCCGGACTCCTTAACGAACAAATCCCCGCGATAGACCGCCGCTACGAAAGCTGGCTGAGAACCCTGGGCCTGACGCATGGAACCAAACCCTAGGCCTACATGCCCCGCGTACCCAGTCAGCCCGTTTGAGACGAATAGACAATCACAAAGCCGCGAATTTGAGACGAATTGGCAATTTTTTTTGCGGAGGACAATGTTAAATTAACGCCCGTTCACAAAAGCGCTGTTACGCTTGAAATTAGGAAACGGAAAACACTTCTATCCAATCGTAACTGTTCAGATCCTTGCCTGAAGCGTAGGGCGTGCTGCGCGCGCCTTCTCCGGCGTATGGATAACATACCAGTCCGTTGATGGCGCGCGTTTATGCCCCAGAGGGTACAGCACGCCCTACAGCAAGGGGCTGAATAATTACATCCAATTCCAATGAGAGCTCTATCATGACGCTGTTCAATAAATCGCTAGGCGCGTTTATCCTGGCCGCCCTGGCTTTGCCGGCAAACGCCGTTAACGTAACCGTGCATAATCAAGGCCACTATTTGGTCAGTTTTGAGGTTAATGGCCGCCACAGCGGCAATTTTGGAGTCGGGCAATCCAGGACTATGGAAAATGCCTCAGGGACAATTCGCATTAATTGGCTCCCTAGCGGCTTCAAATGGTGTTCAACGACTGAAATTACCACGCTGGAAATAGGGAAAAGATGGGCGCTTCAAGTCGGTAAGAATGATGTGGAAATATTTTTCCAAGGCGATATATTCGCGCCCCATCTCAGACTTAACGGTTTCGACCCCATCAATTACTCAGACGACCGGGCAGACTGGTCAATCAATCTTAATGATGACTATCAAATACGGAATTATGTGTTTTGTGAATGGAGGAAACTACATTTTCCGTAACCGCCACGCTTCAACCTGACGCAGTTTTCGTCTATCGATTTATTCATTTTTCGGAGCTTATCTCATGACATTAGTTGACATTTTTCCATCCCGGTTTCCACAAACTCTACGCGCTACGCTGCTGACGGCGCTGCTGTTGCCGGGCGCGCAGGCCTTGGCGGGGCAAACCGCCCGTTGCGATTTAGGCGCCCACGGCACGCAACAAGGCGGCGGCCTGGCCGCCGTACTCAGCGGTAACGGCGAGCTGCTGACTTTCACCTCCGACGCTACGGGTCTCGTGGCCAATGACACCAACAACGCCGCGGACGTGTTCGTGCATTCGCTATACACCGGCGTTACCCGGCGCGTCAGCGTGGGCTTGGACGGCGGCGAGGCCAATGGTGACAGCAATCTGTCCAGCCTCAGCAGCAACGGCCGATATGTGGTGTTCGAATCCGGGGCTTCCAACCTGGTGCCGGGCGACAGCAACGGTTTTACCGATACTTTCGTTTATGACCGTGACAGCGGCCTGACCGAGCGAGCCAGCGTCGCCTCCAGCGGTACCGAGGCCAACGCCGCCAGTTCCCTGGCCGCGATCAGCCCAGATGGGCGTTTTGTCGCGTTCAGCTCAACCGCCACCAATCTGGTTGATAACGACGGCAACGGCGCGGCTGCGGACATTTTCGTGCATGACCGCGAAACCCACGAAACCACTCGTATCACGTCCTCCAACGGCGTCGAGTCCGACGGCCAAGACGAATACCCGGCGATTTCCAAGGGCGGGCGGATCGTCACCTTTACCTCCGACGCCACCAACCTGGTGCCCGGCGACAGCAACGGCGTGCTCGACATTTTCACGCATGACCTCAAAACCGGCATTACCACGCGAATCAGCGTCGCCTCCGACGGCGCCGAAGCCAATGGTCCCAGCCTTATCTCGACGATCAGCCACGACGGCCGCTATGTCGCTTTTACTTCCGCCGCCTCCAATCTGGCGCCCGATGACACCAACAAGGCTTGGGATGCCTTCATTCATGACCGGGTGACGCACCAAACCGTCCGTGTCAGCGTCGCGTCCAATGGTAGGCAGGGCAACGGCGGCAGCGAATTGCCGGTGCTGTCCGCCGATGGTCAAATCGTCGCGTTCGTGTCCCAGGCCGGCAACCTGGTTGTCGGTGACAGCAACGGCAAAAGCGACGTCTTCGTGCGTAACCTGGCCACCCGGCGCACCACCCGCCTCAGCGTCGGTGTCGATGGCCAGGAAGCCAATGGTGACAGCACCTATCCGTCGATCAGCGACGATGGCTGGCGCGTGGCGTTTGAATCACGCGCCACGAATCTGGTGGCAAACGACACTAACAATAACATCGACGTTTTCCTGGCCGACCGCAGGCTGAAACCGAATCTGACCGGCGTTTGCAAGGATGCCGTCAAACCTTGAAAAGCAATTAAGCGCCGTTGGCGATATTCCCCTACCGACCAACGGCGATCACTAAAACAATCAATTAGGTAGAAAACTATGTCCATTATTCGCTTATTACTCGCCTTATGCGTTGCCACCATCTCTTTACCCGCAGGTGCTGTTAATGTGACGGTACACAACCAAGGCCATTATTTCGTAAGCTTTGAGGTAAACGGTCGACACAGCGGTAACTTTGGCGTGGGGCAATCGAGGACGATAGACAACGCATCGGGTACGATTCGGCTGAACTGGCTTCCCGGTTTCACATGGTGTTCGACGACTTCCATTGCTGTACCGAATAGTAATTTCACTTCTCTTGAAGGCATACAACTTTTAGTCGGACAATCCGACATAGATATAACGTTTAAGGGTGATATATTTTCTCCTGAAATGCTGCTGAGTGGGTTTGATAAAGTCAGACGGATCACTGGGTATGATAGTAACGGCTTCCCCAAGTATACCTATTTTGATCTGAACAGACCCTACTCTCATCAGGTTTGTATCTGGAAAATTTAGCATTGGCTTTTTTGCAAAAACTCCAAAGCCGGACGGGGTAACATACCCATACGCGCCAACTTAAGGAAAAGTACGTCATGACGGCTTACTCTGCATTTGCAACACATTGTAGACGCTAAGTTGACGCATATGGGTTACAAACCCCGTCCCGCGTGAGTCAGGTGGTTTTTATCTTATTCTTAGGCTCAATGTATGATTATAAAAAGGTTTTTCCACTACTATTGAAGCACGATTACTCAGCTATACTCAGTTGGCAAATGAATAATCATTTGCTTAAATCGCTTGACGGAAAACAACCTATCTCAATTGAAAGTTAAATTCGGAGGCTTTAATGAACCAATTAAAAACACTAATGACAGGTATATTGCTTGTTCTTGCCAGTTTTGCCATCAATGCCAATGCAGGATTTATTACCGATGTTAACCGTGTTGATGTTGCCTACGACACGACTCACCAAGTGCTTTATATCAGCGGCGGTGAAACTGTCAGGCGCTACGATATGGTCAACAAAAAGTTTTTAGCACCTATCACGCTAGGTGGTGAAACATTAGGCATGGACATTTCAGCTGATGGCAAATTATTGGCAGTGGCCAACAACTCCACAGGAACTGATTACAGCATTATAGATATTATTAACCTGCGGGACTTGAGTTCAAAACGTGTCCGTTTTGACTTAGTTCCAGGTGATGGCGGAACATTTGCAGTTGCCTTCGATGCGCTAGGGGGAATACTTGTTTCCAATCAGGCTAGAGGCTCAACCGGTGGTTGGACGTCACTTAAAAAATACAATTACTTCACCAAAAAAACGACAGCATTTGGTCTGACTGCATATAAC
>SCST01000128.1 GCA_004299465.1 Methylovulum sp.
AAGCAATGAAACAGCCAGCGCATCGCCCATCACCAATGCGGCAGTCGTACTGCACGTCGGCGCAAGCCCGAGCGGGCAGGCCTCCTGCTCAACGGCGACATCGATGCAGACAGTGGACAGTTTTGCCAGTGTCGAATCGGGATTACCGGTAATCGCAATGAGCGGCACATCCAAGCGTTTAATGATCGGTAAAATCGTCAAAACTTCCGTTGTTTCCCCGGAATTCGACAATGCCATGACGACATCATGCCGGGTAATCATGCCTAAATCGCCGTGACTCGCTTCACCGGGATGCACAAAAAACGCCGGAGTTCCCGTGCTTGCCAACGTTGCCGCTATCTTGCCGGCAATATGGCCGGATTTACCCATACCCGTGACGACAACACGGCCCTTGCAATTGAACAATAACTTACAAGCGGCTACAAAGTTATCATTAACCTGCTCAGCCAGCCTGGCAATTGCTTGGGCTTCGACCTGGATAACCGCCAACCCCAGTTCGCGCAGCTTTCGATCATTTAATTTCATGCCCTGCTTCCAAAATAATCCATATCATAATTAATGCTGACTCATACGCTCAAAATAGTAAAGTTACACCTATTCCCGCAGTTTAAACCAGTCTCATGTTTCCGCATCAAAATCCGCGCATTATGCCATGCTTATAGCGTTTATGCTGCATGTGATTATGACAAAATAATAATATTCGCCTTATATGCAAGTCCTTACGCCGTCATCTTGGCATGGATGACGGAATGACGATTTATCTAGATACTTATGGCCTCATGGCATGAACAATGCCAAATCCAATTTTGCACGGACGGACCGGTTTTCTCTATCTTCGCTATCAATAAACGCCCTAAAACCGGCTATATTTTTTCGAGCATACCCTGGCAAGCCATTGACTCGACGCCATGTCACAGCCTGAAATAACTTGCAGGCTTTACCAATAATGTCAAGCCCGCTTGCCATTACAGCAAATCAGGATAGACTCAAACAAACATCTGCATCCGAGCCGCGGGAGAACGTTATGATTTCTTTTCCATTTGACACTTCCAGACCCGTTATGGGTAAGGCCAGTGTGCAAATCTATAAGCCTGTAAACGAAGTATTTGATTTTGTCGGTGAACATTTTTTTGATAACTACCCCAAATGGGCACTGGAAATCGCTGAATTTGAACCGTTAACCGGGAATACTGTTTTTGTGGGCGCAAAAGCAAGGCAATTACGCAAAGATCAAGGTCAAAAAACAGAATCCATTTTCGAAATAATTGAATTCAAGCCTGAAACAAAACTGGCGTTTAAAGGCATTACCGCCCCGTACCGCGATACTTACCTGCTGGAAAATGACGATATTAACGACTCAACAGTGCTGACATTCAGCTTTGAGCTGCTGGAACTCGAACTGTTCATGCGCCCTTTTGAAAAACTCATTCGTTCCGCTATCGAAGAAGGCGCGGAAAACACCGTTGAAAATATTAAAAAGCTGCTTTCTGATGATGCGGATGGCATGTGATGCGTATCCCCTACTGATAAACCCCCAAAACCACCTTAAAAATATATTTGGAGTTAGCCATGACTTTTGTTGTTGAAAAAGATAACGGACTCATCCCGCAAATTCTTTCATCTATTCTCGATGAGTGTGTCAACGGCGTCACCTTGGCCGATCCTGATCTTGATGATGCGCCTATTATCTATGCCAATAAGGCATTCGAGCGCTTGACCGGGTACTCCCGGCAAGACATCATCGGCCGCAATTGCAGGTTTCTGCAGGGATCGGATACCGAACAGCCGGAAAAATACAAAATTTCCGAAGCATTAAAAAACCACCACGCCATAGAAGTCACCTTGCGGAACTATCGTAAAGACGGCGAGCTGTTTTTTAATCATTTGAAAATTACGCCGCTTTTCGATCGCAAGGGACGCGTTATTTATTACCTGGGCGTGCAGTACGACATCACTTACCAAGTCAATGCCAAAAATGAAATTCACGAACTCACTACCCTGCTGGATTCCATTTCAAAACCTAAGGAATAAACCATGAATCCTGCCGAAAGCGCATTGAATACCGTCGGTGAAAACTTGCAGAACACTGCAAACGGCATGCTCTTTACCGAAATTTTATTTGCCCTGGCG
>SCST01000129.1 GCA_004299465.1 Methylovulum sp.
TCCATGCTGATGACGCTGTTTTATGATGCCTGCCCGTTTCTACAAAAGCGGCGCGTGCATTTCAGTGTTTTCATGCTGGAAGTTCATGCGTTCATACACGAATGCAGGCAACGCAACCATCCTGACGCGATTTCCGCATTGGCGAAAAAAATCAGGGACTCGGCATTGCTGCTGTGCTTTGATGAATTTCATGTCACCGATATAGCCGATGCGATGATTTTAGGGCGCTTGTTCGAAAAATTGTTTGACCTGGGTATTGTCGTCGTCATCACGTCAAATCGCCACCCCAATGATTTATACCAGGGCGGCTTGCTGCGTGAGCAATTCCTGTTTTTTATCAAGGTATTACAGGCCTCGGCGGCGACTATCGAGCTGGTTGCCCAAAAAGATTACCGGCTGAGCGCTCAACCCGCACAACAGACAAACTATTATTCCCCGCTTGACGAACAGGCAGAAGTATTCGTGCAACAACATTTTAACGAATTAACCGGATTTGCAGCGATGAAGCCGGACCGCCTCCGAATATTGGGGCGGGAGCTTGTTTTAAGTGCGGTCCATCATGATGTCGCGCTGGCATCCTTTGACGAGCTCTGCGCACAGGCGCTGGGCTCTGCCGATTACCTGGCGATCGCCGGGAAATTCAGCACCCTGATTCTTGCCGGCATCCCGCGATTAACGGCTGAAAAACGCAACGAAGCCAAGCGCCTGGTAACGCTGGTCGACGTGCTTTACGAACATAAAGTAAAACTGATCTGCACCGCTGAAGTACCCGCCCAGGCGCTTTATACGGAAGGCGACGGCGCCTTTGAATTCCGGCGCACCGTATCAAGATTGATAGAAATGCAATCGGAAAATTATTGCCGGCGATAGCATTATGATGGGCTGGAAAGGCTACCAGTCGTTGTCATCATCCTGGTAAGGCTGCGCTTCCAGGTGATCGGGTATTTTCGGTTTTTTTGCCGACCTGAGCAGTATTAATGCACTGCCTAATACGAACGCCAAAGCCAGGATAAATAATACAATCCACATAGAACCCCGCAAAAAATCATTTAATTTAAAGGTACCGCGAGCTTATTGATAATGAGCTTCGCATTCGCTGCCGCATAATTGCCTGGATTCATCCCGGCGTTTTGTTGAGAAACCGTTAAGCAATCCCAATAATACTGTAAGACTGCGGGCTGGCGCCGATGAATTTTAAAAGGCATCTGTTTTAGCGTCTATGTTATAGTTATTACAATGATTTTACCCTCTGCACCGCAGGCCCAGAAAACGCCCTCTACGAAGAAAAACAAAAGGTGTTCGGAGGCTATACTCTGGACAGTCAAGCACCTTCTCCTGTCCTTCGGTATTATCCGCACCTGATTTAAGGTACGGTATCCTCTGGGGCATAAATGCTCACCTGCAAAGATTGTAAAATCCAGTATGACCGTGCGAAGCTATATACGCTAAGGCCCCAAATTACCCGAGACACCCATGTCACATCGTCAACTCGAATGCTTGCTCAAGCCTGGTGACATTCTTTTTACCAGCATTCCCAATTTCCTGTATCGCCGAGTGGCGCAGGCGACCGGCTCCTTAGCTTCGCATGTCGGCATTGCATTTCATGATCTCGACGCGGGTTGGCTGGTTGCCGAGAGCGCTGTCCCGATGGTCAAATACACGCCGCTCGCCGATTTTGTCTCCAGGTCGGATAAAGGCTGGCTAGTCGTTCGCCGGTTACGCGGCGGCCTGTCCCCCGACCAAGTCAACGCGCTTCGCAAAGCCTGTGATGCGCGCATGGGCAAACTCTACCATCTCGGCTTTCGCTATCTATCGTCGAGGCAGTTCTGTTCGAAACTTGTCTATGACGCCTATTTAGTTGCCGCCGGAGTTGAAATCGGCACGCTTGAATCATTTCAAGCCTTATTGAAACGCCAACCCGAAACATCACTAGGATTTTGGCGTTTATGGTTCTTAGGCAGGATTCCGTGGACCCGGCTTACGATAACGCCGGCAAGCCAGCTGACATCCGACAAGCTGGAAACCATTTGGCCGCCCTGCCCGCAACAATTTCAACATATCGGATGATATCAACCTATCGATTAATGATGAGAGCAATAACACGCTATGATTAAGTCACATCACCTTCCACTGTTCCTGTTGTCAATACTATTGACTTTATCGCCGGCACTACTGCCGCAGGCGGCGGCTGCGCAAATTAACGCGTCGGTAGACCGTAACCCGGTCAATATTGATGAATCCTTCCAGATCACTTTTACGGCAACGGATACGCCTGACGGCGAACCCGACTTTAGCCCGCTGGAGCAGGATTTTTCGATACTCAGCCAAAGCCAATCCAGCAGTTCGTCATGGGTTAACGGACAATCCAGCAACACCATTCAATGGATCGTGAATGTTATCGCTAAAAATAGCGGCAGCCTGGTCATTCCTGCAATCCAATTTGGCGCTGATTCCAGCCGGTCAA
>SCST01000130.1 GCA_004299465.1 Methylovulum sp.
TCCAGCCCCTTGCATGGCCAGGTCGCTTCGGTATCGGTAGGCATTTATAACGGCGTACCCGTGCTGGACCTGGATTATGCCGAAGACAGCAACGCCGAAACCGATATGAATGTCGTGATGAATGACGCCGGCGCTTTTATTGAAGTCCAGGGCACGGCCGAGGGCCATGCGTTCAGGAAAGATGAGCTGGACGCAATGCTGGTGCTGGCAGGCTTAGGTATCAAGCAGTTAATGGAAAAGCAGCGCATCGCGTTGGGCATGGATGATTAATGTTTCCGGCATCGCAACACATCGTGCTCGCCAGCGGCAATGCAGGCAAGATTAAAGAAATCCAGGCCATGCTGGCGCAGCACCTTATTGTGCCGCAATCGGCATTCGACGTACCGGAATGTGACGAAACCGCCTGTACTTTTGTAGAAAACGCCCTGTTAAAAGCCCGGAATGCGGCCCTGCATTGCCGGCTGCCCGCGATAGCCGACGATTCCGGTTTAATCGTGGATGCATTAAACGGTGCGCCGGGCGTAAAATCCGCCCGCTATGCGGGACCCGGCGCCAACGACCGGGACAACCTGGACAAATTGCTCAAGGCCCTTGACGGTGTACCCGATGCACAGCGCACGGCACGGTTTATCTGCATCATGGTATTCATCGAACATGCCGACGATCCCTGCCCGGTGATTGCCGAAGGCATTTGGGAAGGGAAGATATTAGATCATGCCGTCGGTAACAACGGCTTCGGCTACGATCCTGTATTCTGGGTGCCTGACAAGCAATGCGCCTCGGCTGAATTACCGGCTGACGTCAAAAATTCGCTGAGTCACAGGGGGCAGGCGTTGCGGCGCATCACGGCGTTAATCAAGGCCAGGGAAAAGAGTTAGGAATAAGCATGAAACAAGTTCGGCAATGGGTAACTATTCAGCCCCTTGCTGTAGGGCGTGCTGTGCGCGCCATTAACGAACTAACACGTCATCCACGCGCCGGAGAAGGCGCGCGCGGCACGCCCTACGCTTCAGGCAAGAATGCAACTGTAGCTGCGACAGAATCGCATCGTACGGACTCTCCCACACCACCGGATATGCGGTTTTTCCGCATCCAGCGATTGAATCCAACGGCCTACACGGTCGGGAACGCTGATGGAACCCATAGCCCATAACGTCTTATAATGCTGAAAACGCACCTGTACACATTGCATTCACTGCACGATCACGATGGCTTCATGCTTCTTGATTTTTTCCTTGCCGTACAGCTCAATAACCTCGACGCGGATATTGTCATCCGGCGCCGTCGACAGGAAATCCTCAAGCGTCTCCACAATATCGTGATCAATAAAATTGGCCTTGCTCGCGTCTATCGTCACGGTGCTGTTATCCGGTATGTGCAGGATAAATTTCCTCAGCAAGGCCTTATTCAAGAAAGAAACGTCTTTATTCAGCAACAAGGTGTAATGCGAGCCGTCCTGGACCAGCGTAATGGCCGCGTGATAATTGGCCTTGATAACGAAAAACAGCCCGATAACCACGCCAATCGCAATGCCTACGAGCAAATCAGTCACTAAAATCGCGATGATGGTAATGACAAAAGGCAGCAACTGGCTCATGCCTTTTCGGTAATATTCCTTAAACAACGACGGTTTTGCCAGTTTATACCCGGTATGCAGCAAAATCGCCGCTAAACAGGCCAATGGAATCTGGTTTAAAAAATGCGCAAAAAACATCACGCTTAACAACAGGCACAAGCCGTGTACGAAACACGCAAGCCGGGTTTTACCGCCGGCATTGATGCTGGCCGCACTACGCACGATAACGGCGGTGATCGGCAAACCGCCGAGCAGGCCGCTGATGATATTGCCGACACCTTGCGCCTTCAGTTCACGGTTGGTCGGTGCAAGGCGTTTTAACGGGTCCAACTTGTCGGTCGCTTCCAGGCTTAAC
Organism: Methylovulum sp.; assembly: GCA_004299465.1. GTDB lineage: Bacteria > Pseudomonadota > Gammaproteobacteria > Methylococcales > Methylomonadaceae > Methylovulum. The sequence goes on from SCST01000130.1 coordinate 1,932, forward strand.
AAGGTTTCAAGGCTGGCGATAATGGCAAGCGTTACCGCGACCACATAAACCTCTGGGTTAGCCAGATAGCTAAAGTCAGGATAAATAAAATTGCCGAAAAAATCGGACGCCTTTTCTGAAACAGGCAAGCTGACCAAGTGCTCCGCCTTAACCGCCCAATCCGGTGCAAAGCGGGTAGCCGCCAGGTTATAGCCGACACCCCAAATCACGG
>SCST01000846.1 GCA_004299465.1 Methylovulum sp.
CCGTTGATAACTACGGCAGGCACCCCGGTTATGCCGTAACGTCCGGCGATAACGGGTGCCTGGCGCATTTTGGAATCAACTGCAAATGAATTGAAGGCTTCATGGAATTTGGCTTCATCAACACCGTGAGCGCTGAAAAATTTGGCTAAGGCCTCTTCGGTGTCGAGCTTTTCTTTCTTGTTCTGTATGGCGTCAAACAGGTCGTCATGAACTTTACCAACGACATCTAAGGCTTCGGCGACAAAATAAGCTTTGGCATGCTTGCCCCATAGCTCATTAAACACGGCGGGCTGGCGGATAAATTCAACATTTTTAGGTATTTTCTTCAACCAGCTGGCCAGCTCGGGTTCAAAACTGTAGCAATGCGGGCAGCCGTACCAGAAAAATTCAATGACTTCGACTTTATCGGCATGTTGGGTAGGCTGGGCGGGACTCAGGGCTTCATAGCCTTGAGATTCGGCTTTTAGCTGCATGGCGCAAGAAAATAATAGGATCAACAAGCTGGTTTGGGCGATTTTTTTAAGCATTGCTAAAAGTCTCCGTAAAAGTACAGTGGGTGAAAAGCCGGCAAGAAAGCCTGAGCGAAGAAAGATTGATTATTTGTAACTATTCAACTTGACAAAGCTGTCTATTGTAGGGCGCGCCGAGCGCGCCACCAACGTATCAGCACCTTAGTTTAATACCGAAAAGCGAGCACGGCACGCCCCCGTTCAGGTGGCAACAACAAGCTGGGTAGTTACGGTTATTTCATCATTGAAATACGGTAAGAAACCGCTTTAATTTCTTCAATAGTCATTTTTTTTGCAATCATGTGCATCATGTTCTCCGGATTGTTACTGCGCTTACCGGATTTGAAATCGGAGAGTGTTTTGATTAAATAATCAGCATGTTGTGATTTCAATGACGGGAATGCCGCGGGCTTGTTGCCTTCGCCTGAAGGACCGTGGCAGGCGATACAAGCGGAAACCTCGCTTTCCAGGTCGCCATTACGGTATAAATCGGCGCCTTGCGCAATCATAGCCTGTACCGTTTCTTCAGCTTTTGCGGCGGGTTTGCCTTCGTCATCATCATCATCGTCATTCACAACCGGCAGCACATTGTGGGAAATTTGTTGCTCGGCGTAAAAAGCGGCGATATCCGCCATATCGGTGTCCGACAAGCTCATAGCCATTGCCGACATCATTGGGTCTTTACGGGTACCGTCTTTAAACGCGTGTAATTGTTTTATCAAATAAGAAGCGTGCTGCTGTGCAAGTTTGGGGAATGTTGATACCATGCTGTTACCATGTTCCCCGTGACAACTGACGCAGGAAGCGGATTTTTCTTCTCCGGCGTTGCTATTGCCTTCTGCATGTAAGCTATTTGACGCACCGACAAACGCCAGAGCAAGTGAAAGTGCCAGCCATTGTTT
>SCST01000131.1 GCA_004299465.1 Methylovulum sp.
TCCGCATTCAACTGGAAAATCTCGGGATTCATGTCGCCCGGCCGGATCACATAGATTTTTTCCGGCCTGGAACTGTTGAAATCGACGCCGTATGCTTCAGCCAAAGCCTGCGACAGCGACATCCTGCCCTTGTTGATCGGCAAGGCCTGCTGCTTGCCGACTTCGCCCATCACAAACACCTGGTTGTCCTTGCTATCCGGGATATTCAGCACATCGCCGTCCTTCAGCAGCAGGTTTTGCGTCGTGCCGCCCTTTTCGTACAACGCCAGCACGTCGATTTTGTAGAGTTTGCCGTCGCGCGCCAGCGCCACGTTGCTCATATCGGCATGCTCGGTCACGCCGCCGGCGCGGCTGATCGCCTCAGCCACCGTCAGCGGCGTTTCGGTCATCGCTTGTATGCCCGGCGTTTTAACTTCGCCGACTACGGCGGCCCGATGGCTCTGGAACGACAACACGCGAACATCGAGCTTGACCTTCCGGAAATATTTCGACAGCTCGCGGGTCAACAACGTCCTGACCTCGCTGACGGTTTTGCCGGCGACATGGACGTCGCCGACATAGGGGTAATACAAATCGCCGTTATCATCGACCACTTTACCGGCCAATTCGGGCAGGATCTTTTCCCCGCCGGGATCGTTCAATTCGGGATGTTCCCAAACGGTAATCTGCAATCTATCGTAAGGGCCAATCCGGTAGACGGCTTTGTCCAGGTCCACCGGCGGCAGTTTATTGATCGCCTGCTGCCGGGCGTTTTCGCGCGCAATGATCAAATCGGCGGTAATCGGCACGATCCTGGTCTTTTCCTTGACCATCCTGCCGGCCTTCATGACCGGCACGTCCAGCTCCGATAAATTATTGTCGGCCTGCATTTTCATACCGGGCACCAGCGAGCAGGCCGATAGCGCTAAAACCAGTGTCAAAGGAATGAATCTCATCATGACGGCGTTTCCTTAGTTCAAAAAGCGGTTGTTTGTCCACGAAACTTGAATTTTTTCGTGCTTTTCGTGACTTTCGTGGACGATAGCTTAGTAAGCGTTTTTATTGATAAAACCGGTTAACACGGTACGAAAAGCGATTTCCATATCAAACCACAGCGACCAATGTTGGATGTAATACAAATCGTGTTCGATGCGCCGATTCAGGTCGGTATCGCCGCGCCAGCCGTTCACTTGCGCCCAGCCGGTGATGCCGGCCTTGACCATGTGCTTTTTCATATAATTCGGCACCTGCTCCTTGAACACTTCGACAAAATCCGGGCGTTCCGGGCGCGGCCCGACCAGCGACATGTCGCCCATCAGCACATTGAGCAATTGCGGCAGTTCGTCGAGGCTGGTCTTCCTCAAGAAAGCGCCGAACGGGGTAGCCCGATTTTCGCCGGGCTTAGCCCAAACCGCGCCGGTCTTGGCTTCGGCATCGACCGGCATCGAACGGAACTTCAGCATCGTAAACTTGCGGTTGTTCCACCCTACCCGCACCTGCCGGTAAAACACCGGGCCGGGAGAGCTGAGTTTGACGCCGACAGCGATGACTAACAGTAACGGACAGATCAAAACCAGCAGCACAAACGCCAGCACTCTATCTTCGATTTCCTTGATATAGCGGTTGACGCCATGCAACGGCGAAACCGAGACATCCAGCGTCGGGATGCCGGCGACCGTATTCAGGCTGAGGAACCTACTTTGCTTGAACGCGAAACAGTCAATGACCAGGCGGATACTGACCGGCAAATGCCGCAGCTCATATTGCGCGCGTTCGGCCAACGCTTCGCCAGGAAAAGCAATCCAGACTTCGTCGATAGCTCCCTTGCTGACGATGGCCGCCAGATCTTCCAGTTTCCCAAGCCGCGGCAGCGAAAAGTCGCTGTCCGCAATAGAGGCCGCGGAACAGTCGTCAACATAGCCGACAACCTGCAAGCCGGCCCATGAGGAACGGCTCAACTGGCGGCTGGCCGCAATCGCCATCTGGTTCAGGCCCACCATCAGGATGCGGCCCTGCGACCAGCCTTTCGCGCGTAGCCACTGCAACAACCGGGACAACAGGCCGCGGGCGATGAGCATAAAGACCAGGCCCAACATCCACCACGTAACGATCCAGCGATAACTGGAGCCGAACCAGAAATGCAAACGCACCAGAGCGACTATCGCGATAACCATTACGATGGCCGAGACCCAGGCCCTGACAAGTCGCGCGATTTCGCCGCGCATCGCATCGTTCTGCCAGGGACGGTAAACCTGGCCGATTTCAAAAAAGATAATAGCAGCCAAAACACCCAGGGCGATCACGATCCGGTAATCCTGGTCGATGTTCCACAGCCGCAGCCAGAAATAATGGGAGACCCAAGCGGCGCCGATGAGCATGGCGATGTCGATAAAGCGCAACAATACGATCACGGTGTGTCCGTATTGCTTGATGAGTCCGTTGAAGATATTGCCTAAACCGAGTGGCATGTCGCTAACTCCTATCCGTCTGTATAAATGATGAACGTTGAATGTTCATCCCCAAAGTCGTAGAGTCTGGCTATAAGCGCCGTTCGCTACGATTGCGCTAAAGAATACAGAGGCAAGATGAGGGGAAAGCCTGGAGTTTGATTAAGATTGGATGAGGATTGAATTAGAAAATCGGTGGCTTATTTTAGAGAGGGGAAGCTGATGTATGCGGTCAACGCAGCCCTGGGTTAGCATGAGCGTAACCCGACGATTGATCCGCATGTATATTAATAGTTATGCCTTAACTTAGGAATAAGCATGAAACAAGTTCGGCAACGGGTAACTGCTGTAGGGTGTGCTGCGCGCGCCATCAACGGACTGGCGCGTTATCCACGCGCCGGAGAAGGCGCGCACGGCACGCGTCAGGCAAGGCTCTGAACAGTTACGGTAAAACTGTAGGTGCGACAGATTCGCATCGTGCAGATACACTCTGTACCCTCTGGGGCATGAAGAGCATGAAGGGCGCAAGTAAATCTGCGCCCACATCGAACACT
>SCST01000132.1 GCA_004299465.1 Methylovulum sp.
ACAGAATCACCATTAATATCTTTTAAATCCACCGTCATGGCTTTGCTGGCCTTGTCGATATTGACTTCGCCAAAGAATTGCAAACCGGCATAAGGCGACAAATTGACTTGACCTGCCGGCGGGGCTTTTTCGAACACGGCTTGTATGCCGAAGGTACCGTCTTTTGTGTTAGGGCCGAAAGAGCCTGCATTTAACGGGCCTGAGACAAATTCCCAGAATCCGTTGAAATCACTGGAGGCCGCTTTAGACGGGTCGTAAAAATGGGCGGCGGCATAATGCACGTCAGCAGTCAACCAGACTATATTTTTAACGTTATCTTTCTTGATATTGCTTAACAGACGGGCTATTTCAAGTTCGCGGCCTGCGGCCGGGCCATCGTTACCGTTGGCAATAGCTTCCCAGCGTTGCGGCGGGTTATTGACAAAATCGTCGCTGATATTAAGACTGATAGGCATATCGGCGGCGATAACTTTCCATACGGCTTTAGAGTTCTTTAAGCCGTCCTGCAACCAGGCCACCTGCTCAGTACCCAAAAACGCCGTTTCCGCGCTTTCTTCGGTTTGCATATTGGCTGTATTAGGGCCGCGGTAGCTGCGCATATCAATGACAAATACATCAAGTAACGGGCCGTAAGACACTTTGCGATAAACGCGATCGGGTTCCTCGGCGCTATGAGGGCGTTGTGCACTATATTCCTTGAAAGCCGTGGCGGCTCTGGCGACCAATAGGGGGACGTCTTTAACGGTGTAGCGGGTATCCGTGCTCAGGTCTTTGGAATCGGACCAGTTATTGACGACCTCGTGGTCATCCCATTGCCAGATTTGCGGGACTTCAGCATTAAAGGCGCGAACGTTGGTATCCAGCAGGTTATATTTGTAGCGGCCACGGAATTCAGCTTGGGTTTCGGCAACTTTGGCTACTTCAGGCGTCACGATGTTAGTCCAGACCTGGCCGTTTTCGGCAGTTTTGCTCGCTTCAATAACACCGTCTGCATAGATATTATCACCGCTGTGTATGAAAAATTGCGGTTGTGCCTGACGCATGGCTTCGTAAATTTTCATGCCGCCGAAGGCTTCATTGATGCCCCAGCCTTGTCCTGCGGTATCGCCGCCCCAAACGAAACGGACACTGTCGTCGGCGCTAATGGTATGGAAATGGCCGCTTACCGCTGTGCTTTTGTTACGCGCGTTGGTCAGGTCTTCAAACCAGACTCTCACATACACATCCGCACCCAGCGGAAGATTGGTCAACTCCTGCCTGGCTGTATGGTCAGTGCCTCTTAGCGCGTAAGGCCCACGGATAATTTTGGAATCAGTAAATTGCTCGTTAAGCGCATACTCAACCATCATACGGGCATCTTTATTAGAACGGCTCCAGACCATAACGCTGCCATGATCGAGATCCCCAAATTGTATGCCCTGATCCATCCGTGGCGGCCTGATTTTATCTGTCGCAGCGGATACGGAATTAACAACAAGCGCGCCTGCGACCATTAATGGAAACGCAAGCAGAATGTTACCGAATATTTTATTTTTCATTGACCTTCTCATCAGTGTTTATGGAAAGCCATATTTAACGGTAATGTGTGACTGTGTGATGAAAAGTATGTGTCAATTTAATGAACAGCGTTATTGGACTGCAAGGCTTGCGCTAATTCCCGACTGAACTCACTGAGCACTTGGCTGAGTGCCTGCGCAGCCGCCAGATAGGAGTCTCCGGTGAGCGTCTGCTCAATTCTTGATTGCCCGTTAGTGATGATGGTATGGTTTTTTTCATCCATGATTGCCCAGGTGGCTTCAAGGTTTGCTGACTTTCCAGGCCGGGTATCAAAACGGACGATGTCTATGATCACGCGATAATTGACGGTGCCGTACGCGCTCCAGGGATAAGTCCTGAAAATATCAGGCGATTGCAGCCTGGACAGGTTCTGCATCAACACTTGCGCCACATTGTCTTTTACCGGTTCTGCCCATTGATGGAATTCAGCGATTTGTACGCTGTTGTTCTCGGCTCGCGTGACAATTTGTTTACGTTCAAGCAATGTCGGCAAAGTGATGGGCCCTATACCGATCAGGCGTTTTTTCTCCGTATCGCTTAACGCCGCCGGAGCCTGGCTTAGCGCCTCCAGCACATAAAAGTTTGTCGGTGGTGTCGATGCGCAGGCGGAAATCAACAACATTGCGAAAGCCGCAACGCCTTTTGTTACTTTGTTTAACATAGCGCTTACTCTTCTTTTTTGCCGCGAATGAGTGTATCTGGATGTTGTTGCAGGTAATCGGTCAATTGTTTAACTGAGTTTGCCGTTTGGCTCAGTTCTTGTAATAGTTTGTCCAGTTCGTAATGGGTAATCGAACCGGGTTCCAGCGAGTTTAATACCTGGTGTGCCGAATTCATGGTCTTGTCGGCACTGCCCAGCGTTGTATTGGCCGTTACCAGCATCGTATTTGCGGTTTTTGATGTGGACTGCAACGATTGCAAGGTTTTGCTGATGTCCGCACTCAAATCTTCCAACGGCAGCTTGGCAATTTTATCCAGGATGGTTTGCGCGGAATGGGCGAATTGGTCCAAGGAGCTTGCGGTAGTCGGGAATTCAGGATAAACGCTGGTATTGGTGTTCAAAACTATTTTACTTTTTGGATGAAAATCAAGGTCAACAAGCAATTGCCCGGTAAGCAGGCTTCCTGTTTGCAATTGCGCGCGCAAGCCTTTTTTGATCAGTTGTTCCATCACGTCCTTG
>SCST01000133.1 GCA_004299465.1 Methylovulum sp.
ACCTGATCAGGAAAAGCACCAGGACATCGTTTAAAAAATCGATAACGGCTTTTTCAGGATCGTTGATGAGCGTTTTCTGTTTTTTCAAACCGACCCTGGTTAAAATTTTCGCCGCTTGCAGCGTTTCCCTGGCCTCATCGTATTTTTCGCTAAACCACTTGCCGACGGGTAAATTTTTAAGCTTGTCTTGCCATTCCGGCTTGGCTTTATTGGCTGCCGCCAATTGGTGATTCAGCAGGGCCTCATTTTCCAGGCCGGCAATAATTTGGAATAGCGATTTTGCCAGCGAGCGGAAATCGCAGACTGTTTCCTGATAACGGATGGACAACTTTCTTTGGCTCGAATAGACCTTGACCCGATAAATGCCGTCCATGGCAAGAACAGCGTCGGTTAGCGCCTTGGCGCACGCCGTATCGCAGAATTGGACGGGGATTTCGAAACGAAGATGGCCTTCCGAGCGATGACGTAAAACAAACTGTTTTTGAATAGCCATAATAAAACAAACAAATAAAAGACGAAAAACGGGCGGTTCCTTAGTTCAGGAAGCACCCGTTTTTATATTTGAACCGACTGGACATCAAGCTTGAGAATTACAGGCTCTCTTCTTTTGTTTCCGCAACAATATCTTCCAGATTCTCTTTTTGCTGTAAGACGAAGTCCTTGCCGGCATCAACCACTTTAGTCGTGCTGGAAATAATCTCTTTTCTGTATTTATAAACCAGGAAACCGGCCACCGCGCCGAGACCAAAAACCAAAAGCGGATGTTTCGCGATATTTTTCATCAATTTTCCTCCCGTATGCACCGTTGCAGTAGCCATTGAACCTTTAACCATTTCTTTGCCCATAGAACCCCCTGCCGTTAACCCTGCCCTGCATCATTTGCGTACCCTGTGAATGCGCCATCATAGCCTCTCTATTCGTTCAATCATTAATCGGTCTCACAATTTCATCGGATATTTCTAAAACCAAGTCTTCATGTAGCATCAGGTAAATACCTTTGCAGCCTTCACAACAAAACTCTTTTTCACCTTCCTGTGTGCGCAAATCGAAGCCTTCGGTTTCAACTGCCAAGCCACAAAGGTCACATGCTTTTTTAGCTTCTTTCATTACTGTTACGATCAATCGGATGAACTGACATACTAGCAGACAAAAATATCACGCTCAATCGTTTTACCCGCTAAAAATCAAGAGCGTTAAAAGGCCGAGACAATTTATCCGTCCGTTGGCGGCGGCGTTGGCTAGAGGATCAACCTCTTAGGGCTTGATTAGAAGCTTTCATCATAGCGATTCTTAACGCACCGGTTAAACTGGCTCCCAAACCAAAGCGCGTTGCAAATGCCGGTATCAAAATCATAGAGACCAGGGCAAGGCTCGTACCCAGCAGTAAAGAACCGTTAGCTTTTACTTCTTTTTCTGCGGCAGCAGTCGTTAGTTCTTGATTCATTGGCTTTTCTCTCAATACAGTATCGGGGATAATCTATTGGAGAGAAAGCATAAACAATGCCAAAAATAAGTCTTCGTTTCGGCGCACAGGCGAGTGTAATGACCATCTTAAGCCCTACGGGGCCGGCTTAACTAAGCCCTCACGCGCGCGGCGCACTCCTGTTTACCGAAGCTATCATCGCAATGAATTTAATACGTTTTTCATTGATGCAGGTCGTATCGGGGGGAGAAATGTTTCCTGCCCTAAGCGGCTAAACCATCGATGCCGTCCAAACTTTGTACAGTGCTTAATTTCGGAAATGTTCAACCAGTTTCAGCTGATATTGTGTTATATCACCTACTTTTTAAAACTGTTTTGCCCATCTAAGCGGCTATTTTCGTGGTTTCTATGAAAATCGTGTTATATCACGCAGCTTAGTATGGGATATAACACAGTTCAATTAAAATCCATTGCGCAGTTTTACCGCTACACCAGAAAAACCTTCGCAAAACCGCCGTTTTCAGTACGCAGGTTAGTCACCTGCCCCTGATACAGTCGCGCTGAAACGCAGAGAACACGGTTACGATACACAAACAATCGAAAATCGGTTTTGAACGACGCGTTATCGTCGGCTTTGGTAATCGACGCCGGCACCCGCTGCTGAACGAGTGTGTGCTGCGGATTTAGTCCGGCAAATTTTGTCCTGGTTAGCTTATCACCGGCATAAACGCCACGACTGCCATAGCCGGTATCGGGTTTAAACACCCACTGCTTGCGCGACAGCCATGCTTCGTCCATGTCCATCGATTCCAGTAGTTCGGTATGCGGTATGGTTTTACCGAAAAGCTCAAGATCATGCTCGTTTAATCCCAGCTCACTCAGCTTTTCGGGATCAGACCACAAAGCCATGCGCCGTTTATCGGCCAGCAATCCATAAGCGCGCGGATTGGGGCTAAGACAAACCTGGGCGTTCATCCACGCATCCAGGATGCCTGCCATCCCAGGTGTTTGCAGATAAAAATCGCAATGGCGGTTATAAATCATATCAACACGCCGGCCGTTGAGGTAAAGTCCGCCGTTTTTTGCCTGCAGCATTTGCGGATCGGCAATCATCGCATGAATACCCGACTGTTTGAATAATGCGGCAAAAACCTGCATTTCCGGATAAAGAAATTGTGTCTCGGGAAAGGCGTCAAGAATCACGATA
>SCST01000847.1 GCA_004299465.1 Methylovulum sp.
CTACATATAATAAATATAAAAATCCGGATGCAGAGATTGTAAATAACATAATAGATGTAATATTTAAACAGATTGGACAATGTCTGATAACAGATAGAAGTAATATAAAATTGAATATACTACAAAAAAGTGCTATTCAGGGATTTTTGCATACATTTTTTGGTAAAACCGCAAGAGAAGGAATGAGGCAATACATAGATAATATGTATCCAGAAGATTTGAAAGAAGTGATTAATAGCATTGAAAAAGAAATGAAAAGAGTGAGATAAAATATGAATATAGAAGAATGGGATGCTGAGTTAAAAAACAAAAAGAAGAATATGACAGATAAGAAAGAGAAGATATTTAAGACCTTATTGGTAAAATGATAAACAGTATAATGATATCGAAGATATTCTTGCGCCGGTAGTGTAGCGGCTATCACTGAGCGTTGCCGACGCTTAAACTCGGGTTCGATTCCCGACTGGCGCATTTATCATATCTATGTAATACATGCATGGGGACGTGGTAGACATAGAATCTCATTAGAGATTATAGAAGTCGTGATGAAAATGAAATGGAAATTAATCACCTTAATCAGCATAATTATAACAATTTATTTTATTCCACATACAGCTTTCATCACCTTTATACTAGGATGGCTATTCGTTCCACCGATAGTAGTTATTGGTCTGGCAGTACAAGGTCTCCATGAATATAGGACCAATAGAAAAATTACAAGAAACGTTTCTCTCGAAGAGGAGCATATCGAGAAATTAAAGCCTAATATGGAAAGATGCAATGGAAATCTTAGTGCGGCAATAAGAGAAATCATAAATCAAAATACATCTACAAAAAATTCCAATTTATCAGAAATCTTATTTAGATGGATGATGAAAGAGGTAGATGATATTCTTCTTCCTGATAATGTATTGAACCAAATAATAGAACCTCGGCTAATAGATTCTATGGAAGAACTG
>SCST01000782.1 GCA_004299465.1 Methylovulum sp.
GGCGAATGGAAGGCATGCGAGACCGCCAAAGGTTTACAGCCGATGCCGCTTGCGTTTAAGCGTTTTTGCAAGGCATTAATCGCCACGAGGCTGCCGCTGATGACGCACTGGTCTTCGGCATTGACCGCCGCGAGCGCGAGGCTGTCGCCGAGCCAGGCTTGACAACTCGCTTCCGACGCCATCACCGCCAGCATCGCGCCGGATTCGGCTTGCTGCATCAAACGCGCGCGTTCGCTGACCAGCAGCAAGGCGTCCTGCAACGAAAAAACGCCGGCGATGCAGGCCGCGACATATTCGCCGAGACTATGGCCTATCATCGCCGAAGGCTTGATATTCCAGGACATTAATAATTGCGCCAACGCGTATTCGATAACAAACAGCGCGGGCTGCGCGACTTGGGTTTTTGCCAGCTCGGCTTCGGCGGCGGCTTCGTGACCGGTAATCGGGAATAACACGCGGCGCAAATCCATGCCCAGCAACGGCAATAACAGGTCGCAACACCGATCGACCTGTTCTTCGAACACCGGCTCGCTACGGTACAATTCGACGCCCATGCCGATTAACCGCGTGCCCTGGCCGGGAAACATAAACACAATCGCGGGCGCGTCGGCGGTTTGTTGATAATAGGCGTCGTTCAGCAAGCGGATCGCTTCGTCGTGATTGCCCGCGACGACAATCTTGCGCACGGGCAGTTCGCGGCGGCCGACGGCGATACTGTAGGCAACATCGGCCAATGCTTGCGTGCTATTGTCCCGTAGGTGCATCGCAAGCTTAGAAGATAAAGCCTGCAAAACCTCCGGCGATTTAGCCGACAACGGGATCAGTTGCAGCGAACGCAATGAAACGCCGGACGGGGAGATTGCAGGCGCTTCTTCCAAAATAACATGTGCATTGGTGCCGCCAATGCCGAATGAGCTGACCCCGGCGCGGCGCGGCGATGTAGTTTTCGGCCAGGGCTGCAAACGGCTGTTGACATAAAAAGGCCCTGTTGCAAAATCGATTGCCGGGTTCGGCTCAAAGTAATGCAAGGACGGCGGAATTTGACGATGGTACAGCGCCAACACCGTTTTTATTAAGCCCGCGACGCCCGCCGCGGTATCGGTATGGCCGATGTTGCTCTTGACCGAGCCCAGCGCGCAATGCTGTTTCTCCCCATCATCGGCGTAAGCCAGTTTAAGCGCGGCGATTTCGATAGGGTCGCCGAGCGGCGTCGCGGTACCGTGTGCCTCGATGTAATCGATGCTTCCCGGCGCGACGCCGGCCACCGCCAGCGCCTCGGCGATCACCGCCGCCTGTCCGTTGACGCTGGGCGCGGTAAAACCGATTTTGTCGCTGCCGTCGTTATTGACGGCGGAGCCTTTGATGACGGCATAAATCGTATCTTTATCGTTAAGCGCATCGCTCAAGCGTTTTAACAGCACCAGGCCGACGCCGCTGGACGGCACCGTACCGCCGGCCTTTGCGTCGAACGGCCGGCAATGGCCGTCCGGCGAGGGAATGCCGCCCTGCTGGTATAAATAACCGCTTAGTTGCGGCACCAGCAAGGTTGCCCCGCCGGCGACAGCCGCATCGCATTGGAAATCCCACAAACTTTGACAGGCTGTATGCACGGCGACTAATGATGTCGAACAGGCGGTATTGACCGCGATACTCGGGCCTTTTAAATTCAATTTATACGACAAGCGCGTCGCGGCGAAATCCTTGTCGCTGCCGATCAGCATCTGGTAAAAATCGGACGATTCGCGCAGGCGGAAATTCGCCAATAAATTGTTCAGCAAGTAGATGTTCATGCCAACGCCGACATAAACCGCGCAGGAACCTTCATAGCGATCCGGGTTCAGCGCCGCCTGTTCCAGCAACTGCCACGCGCATTCCAGCAAGGCCCGTTGCTGCGGGTCCATTAACTCGGCCTCTTTCGGCGTATAGCCGAATAAATAGGCGTCAAAATCCTCGATGCCGTCGATCACGCCCTTGGCTTTAACATAATCCGGGTGTTTAACCCGCTCAGAATCGACACCGGCTGCCAACAGTTCTTCATCGCTGAAAAAACGGATCGCTTCGTCGCCATTTTGCAGCATGCGCCAAAACGCGTCGCTATCGTTTGCCCCCGGAAACCGACAGGCCATCGCGACGATCGCGATGGGTTCCAATTCGGCGTCCGTTGCGGCTTGTTCAATCATGGTCATCTTCTCGCTCTTCCCAATCGGTGGTTTTTTTGTTGTTGCGCGCGTTGTCCGGCGCGTTTAACGGCGGCGGCCGGCTCGCCGTCCCGACCGTCTGTGTTTTGATCGAGCCGCTCCGCCAGTTTCGCGATCGTCGGGTAGCGGAACAAATCCACCGTCTGCAAGTTATGCTGCGCTTTTTGCTGCAATAAATGCCAAACCTGCATCAGCAATAACGAATGCCCGCCGCTATCGAAGAAATTATCGTCCCGGCCGAAGTCGTCGCGCTGCAAGACCTCGCGCCAGATCTCGCCGATTAAGCGCTCCGAGGCCGATTGCAGCGGGATGGGGCTATCCGCCCGCACGCGCCGCGCAGGCTTAGGCAACGCCTTGCGGTCGACTTTACCCGAATGCGTCAATGCAAAAGACGCGACCTGGATAAAGTCGCCGGGCACCATGTAAACCGGCAGGATTTCCACGCACCAGGCGCGCAATACGGCATCGGATAAGCTGTCGCCGCAATAATACGCAATCAGCGCGACCGAGCTATCGTCAGACCCGCTTATGACGGCAACCGCCTGCCGGATGCCGGGATGTTTTTCCAATGCCGATTCAATTTCGCCAAGCTCGATGCGATAGCCGCGGATTTTCGCC
>SCST01000134.1 GCA_004299465.1 Methylovulum sp.
CTTGCGTATCGATGTCAATGCCGGCGTAACCCGCCAAGGTTATCGGGCCGCCGATAGTAGCCGTTTTCTCTTTAACTGGGCGTTAGCGGCTTCGCACCCGCTTACTGAACGTTGGGGCATTGCCGGGGAGTTCTCGGGCATATTCGACCCGCAATACCCATCAAGCAGCCAATTTTTGGCAACCCTTAATTACGCACCGGCAGCGCAACTGGTATTGGATTTCGGCAGTACGGCGGGTATTACCGACGCAAGCGATGATTACACGGTTTTTGCGGGATTTACTTGGTTGCTGGCGCCTTAAAACAGGCGTAAAGCGATTCAGCAAACGCTTATTTCCTGGCCTCAATCAATTTAATCATATCGCTGCTACGCTCATCGACACGCACCCATTCAAACGCACAGGATTGAACATTTTTAACCGTATTGCGGTTTATATTCGCGCCAAACAGCCTGACCACCAGCGGATTCAGCCGGTTCATCAACCAGGCCGGCACAGGTTTTGAACTCAACACATGCTCCAGCAATAACACCTGCCCACCCGGTTTACAGACGCGGTAAAGCTCTTTTAAACCTTTCAGCGGCAACGGCACCGAACAAAATACAAAAGAGGCGATCACGGTATCAAAACTGTTATCGGCGAAATATAAGGCCTGCACATCCATCACATCCAGCTCGACGGCGACATGTTTTCTATCGCGCTTGAGCGCTGCCTGCTTAAGCATTTCCGGGCTGAAATCGATCGCTGTAATCCTGGCGCCAGTCGGATAATAATCGAAATTCTTACCCGTTCCGACGCCGATTTCAAGAATATGATACCCTTCTTTATCGACTTTATCCCATAAGCGTTTCCGCCAGCTTTTGAAAAACAAGCCTTCCATGACCGCTTCCAATAGCTCAAAATAGGGCGCTATACGATCATAGCGCTTGCGTATGCTTAGGCTGTCCGGTTTCATAACTGATCATCATATAAATTTGGGTGCTGCATAGTACAGCGCAAGCTTAGCTGCCATCAATACTATTTTTACCGGCCGCACAACAGCGCCAGCTTAACTAATCCAGATGATTTTTGTCCCGTCAGCATGCATAATAGCTGTCTTTGTGTCTTCTACTTTATTTTCAATGACTCGATCAACAAAATGCTGGGCGGTTGTCCCTGCCGCCGGCGTAGGCAAACGCATGAATGCCGACCGGCCTAAACAATACCTGGAACTTGCCGGTAAGACTGTTATTGAACACACCTTGTCGCGCTTGCTGCAAGCCGATGTTTTTGCGGCCATTGCCGTCGCCATTTCCCCGGAGGACCCCTACTGGCCGGAGCTTGAGCTATCCACACATAAAAACATCGTCACTGCGGCAGGCGGCAAAGAGCGGGCCGATTCGGTGCTGTCGGCATTAACCGCGATACGGGCAACAGCCTCGGATGAGGATTGGGTATTGGTGCATGATGCGGCCAGGCCCTGTATTACCAGCGCAGACATACACCACCTCATCGATACATTGAACCGGGGCGACGTAGGCGGCATTCTTGCGCTGCCGTCACACGATACCTTAAAAAGCGTACAGGAACCCCGCATTATCGGGACACTGGACAGGAAGCATATCTGGCGGGCATTAACGCCACAGATGTTTCGTTACGGCCTGTTAAAAAACGCATTGGAAGTCGCCGCAGGCAATCCTTCGATTACCGACGAAGCCAGCGCGCTGGAATTGCAAGGCTTACAACCGAATATCGTCGAAGGCCGCCCCGATAATATCAAAATCACCCGCCCGGAAGATCTGGCGCTGGCGCAATTCTATTTGGAGCAACAATATTTAGAGGAACAAAACCAATGATCAAAGTAGGCCAAGGTTACGACGTCCATCGCTTTAGCGCCGGCAATCACATTATTTTAGGCGGCGTAAAAATCGCTTATGAACAAGGCCTGGAAGCGCATTCAGACGGCGACGTCGTGCTCCACGCGCTATGCGACGCCCTGCTGGGTGCTACGGCCTTGGGCGATATAGGCAAGCACTTTCCCGATACCGACCCTGAATTTAAGGGCGCGGACAGCCGTGTGTTATTGCGCCACGTCTACCGCATTGTGCAAGATAAAGGTTATCGCCTGGTCAATGCCGATATGACGATCATCGCCCAGGCGCCGAAAATGGCGCCGCATATCGCCGCGATGTGCGGCAATATCGCCGAGGATTTGCAGGTCGATATCGATTGCATTAATGTCAAAGCGACGACGACCGAAAAACTCGGCTTTGAAGGCCGCAAGGAAGGCATTGCCGTACAAGCCGTCGTGCTGATCGAATCCTGCTGATGTTGGGCATTGACATTCCCACCTGGCCTTATGTCTACGGGCAACCCTCCGGGCTAGGCATTATTCGCCATGTTCCCGAAGATTTTATCGTTATCGAACAGCTTGCTTTTGAACCGTCCGGTGCCGGCGAGCATGTCTTTTTGCAAATAGAAAAAACCGCTGAAAACACCGACACTGTCGCCAGGCAGTTAGCCCGCTTAGCCAATGTCAGGCAGCGGGATGTCGGTTATGCCGGCATCAAGGATAAGCATGCGGTGACGACGCAATGGTTTAGCGTCTGGTTGCCCGGCCTCAAAGAAGCTCCCGATTGGAGCCAATTGGCATCGGAGCACATAAAAATACTGCACACAGTGCGCCACGCGAGAAAATTAAAGCGCGGCGTACTGTCCGGCAACCACTTTAAACTCGTTATCCGTAACTGGCGTGGCGACCCGGCAAAAACCAACCGGCAACTGGAACACATTAAGGAGCACGGCATCGCCAATTATTACGGTCCGCAACGCTTTGGCAACGGCGGCCAAAACGTCAATAAAGCGCTGGCGATGTTTCAAGGCATCAAAACAAGCCGCGAACAACGCAGCCTGTACTTGTCGGCGGCGCGCTCCTATTTGTTCAACCAGATATTAGCCCGCCGCGTTAGCGATCAATGCTGGAATCAGGCGCTAGCCGGCGATACTTACAGTTTCGATTTATCGCATAGCTGGTTTAAATCCGGACAAGCCGATACTGAAATTCTCCGCAGGCTGGCGGCAAAAGAAATTCATCCGACCGGCGTATTATGGGGCAAAGGCGATGCCGACGTAGCCGCCGACGCGCTGGCTATCGAACAAGCCGTGATTGATGCGCATCCCGAACTGGCAGACGGTTTGATCGCATTTGCTGTCGCCAGGGACAGGCGTGCATTAAGAATCAATGTGCAAAACCTGCAATGGCGGTTTATTGATGCCAGCACCTTGGAACTTGCATTTATGCTGCCCGCGGGCAGCTATGCCACTTCAGTTTTACGCGAAATTATCGAACTGTAGGTCGCACCGTACGCGCCTGTAAACTTAGCTTCGCGGATTTGTAGCGCAAAAAAACAAACGGACTAAATCTTTTTGGCGCTTGCAATAGGTTTTCTGCATCAGGCTCGCCAACTGCGAACGTACCGTATTGACGCTGACGGCATGGCGTTCGGCAATTTCCTTAAGCACATAGCCTTCAACGATTCCCTGCAAGACTTTCGTTTCCTGGCATGTTAACCGGTGCACCTTGGCAAAACACTGATATGCGTTGGCGGGTAGGACGCTTTCAACGCTGAACAACAACAATACTTTTCCCGCTTCGCATTCCGGCAGTACATCCATAGCGGTCTTATCCCCGGCCATCGGCACGCTTTGAATCTTCAACGGCGGACTTGACGGCGATCTGGCGAGTGCAAATGCTTGCCCAACGCCCTGTTTGGCAAGCGCCAGCATGGCAGCCAATGCCATGTCACCCTCTTCGTTGACGCCGCAAAGCAAGCCATTTCTTACCGTCAAACCCTCCTGCCGTATCAACACATCCATTGCAAAAGCATTGGCGTATAACAGCTTACCTTTAAGATTGACCGACACAATGCCGCGATTTAACGTATCCAGATAGTGTTCGTGCGCCTGAATCCCATTATTCAATACCTGAAATTGCCGAAACATTTTGATGGCTTGCGATAAATGGAGACCAATTGGACGCAAACGCTCGGTATCGGATAAAGAAAACGGTTCCGAGCCAACCGGGCGGTCAATGGCCAAAATAAAAGGTGTGTCGGTCAGTTCGGACAGCGAAGCAAACAGGCTGTGTTCAATATCGAAGACCCGCAAATACTCATTAAACCAAAC
>SCST01000135.1 GCA_004299465.1 Methylovulum sp.
GGCATCCGCGTAATGGCTGACCTGGCAATCAAAATACGCCAGACTTTGGGACAGTATCGGCGCACCGGTTTTATCCTGTTGCCATACGAATCCCGCCATCTTGTCGGCAACGCCTGGACGGCCGAAATGTTCGGCAATCGAATACTGGCCTTGCCCCAGCACATTCACGGTGCAGATGCCGCCGGCCTGCATGAGCCAGTAAGAATAATGTTCGGGATTGATGCTGATGGCCAATAGCGGCGGATTAAAAGAAACCTGCATCACCCACGCCGCAGTAAACGCATTCGTCTTCTCGCCGTCACTGACGCCGATCACATAAACGCCGTGGCTGATTTGCTTAAATAAGTCATCGATATTATTGATCATGCCGTCAGCTTCGCAGTGCTTGCCTGTCCCGGCCCAGCCAATAAGCCGTCGCAAGCTCATGCGCCTGTTCCTGGGTGTCCACCTTGCCGAGCAGTTTAAGCGCAATCGCCGCCGTGCCGATGATCGACGCCTCGGCAAATTCATCTTCATCATTGCCCAGCCAGATTTGCGCCAATTGCCCAGGATCAAGCTGCTCCGTTTTAACATGGCGGCGCGGGAATATCGCAGGCCACAGTTCATCGGATAATTCACCGTGATGGACGCTTTGCACCAGGCACTCCATGTCCGGGTTGCGTTCGGTCTCGCCGCCCTCGCCTTTTAATACCGACATATGCGGCTGGTTCAGCAAGGCGGCCGCCAATTGATGCACCGGGCGGTAACTGGGATGGAATATGCCCTGGATGCTGTGCGCGGCGTTGAACGGATTGAGCAGCCTGACCAGGGTATGCACCGGCGAACGCAAGCCCAGTATCGGCCGCAATTCGATGATTTCATGCAGTTTCGGGCAGAAATGTTCCAGCGAAAGATAGCTGAAATGCCGCTGCTGAAGCTGCTGTTTCGCTTCAGCGACCGAACTTGCAGCGCTCAAGCCCAGAAACTTGAGCACGTTTTCAGTATACAACCTGCCGGCAGAATGCCCGCTGGAACCGTGCATGAAAACGGTGATGCCGTTTTCCGCCAATAACAAGGCCGACAGCAAAAACCACGGTAAATGGCGGCGCTTGCCGGCATAAGATGACCAATCCAGGTCGACTAAGCCGTCATAGGCAATGTTAAACGAGGCCTTCGCGGCCTGGACAAACCCCGCCAGTTCTTCCGGGGTTTCTTCCTTGACGCGCATCAGCATTAAAAACGCGCCTAACTGCACCGGCAATACAGCATCGGCAAGAATCATACTCATCGCGCGATAGGCTTCTTCTTGCGTTAACGGCCTGGAACCTTTTTTGCCCTTGCCTAATATGCGTACAATTTCTGCGAAAGGATGTTCCGGGTGTGGTGTTTGTTCGTGATGGGTAAAGTTCATAAAGTCAACATGAAATAATGGTCGATTAATAAAGCCGCAAATAACACCGTAATATATATAATGGAGTAGCCGAAGGTCCTCATCGCGGTTTTGTTATCCTTAGTGCGCATCATCAAGGCGGCTAGGTAAATGAACGCCAGCCCCAAGGGCAGCGCGAAGCCCAGGTAAATCAAGCCGCTCATGCCCGTCAAATACGGCAGCAGCGTCACTATCAATAGCAGGATCGTGTACAGCAATATCTGCAAACGGGTAAATTCAACGCCGTGCGTAACCGGCAGCATCGGTATATTCACTTTCGCGTATTCTTCGCGTCTCGCAATGGCAAGCGCCCAAAAATGCGGCGGTGTCCAGACAAAAATAATCAGCACCAGCAGCAGCGCATAAGGGTGTATGGTATTGGTCATCGCGCACCAGCCGAGTAGCGGCGGCGTCGCGCCGAAAGCGCCGCCGATGACGATATTCTGCGGCGTGGCCCGTTTGAGGTAAAGCGTATAAACGACCGCATAGCCGAATAACGATAGAAACGTCAGCACCGCCGTCAAGGTATTGACCATAAGAATCAGCAGCAACATCGAGCTGATACCCAGGATAACGGCAAACACCATCACATTCGTCGCCGTTAAATTACCTTTGGGCAATGGGCGGTTTTCGGTGCGGGACATTTGCGCGTCGGCTTTTCTATCGATGAAATGATTAATCGCAGCCGCCGATGAAGCCGCCAACGCAATACCCAGCGTGCCGTAAAAAACCGTAGCGACCGGAGGCATACCCGGTACGGCCAGCAGCATACCGACAACGGCGGTAAACAGCATTTCCAGAACCACATTGGGTTTGCACAGCGTAAGATAGTTTTTCCAGGAAATATCGGGGGAGGTAGACATCGTATGAGCATCCGCTTTGTAATTGTTCTGATTGGAATAATACAGTGAAGCATCGATTATTGAAATAGACCTGCGTGTCGCAGCTTGTCCGCTACGGCTCAAGATGCTACACAAATATGAACTCAATGCCCGTTTGTTGTTCTATGCAAAACCGGTTTTTTGTCCTCCTGGATATAAATAACCGGATGGCTATCGTTTAAAATATAATTATCCAGTTAACTTAGGCAGAATGCGCTTCCCCAGGGCTGTGGCTGATTGCCTGGCCTCTTGGCGCGCCCGGCGCGCCCTATAGGAGGGGGATGCCTTATACGGCAAAAACGGTAGCGAAGGACAACGCTTTCCTGGACAACAATCATTTACTAATCACAAGAGAGAGTTATGAAGAATCGGATACTAAGTACGCTATTGCTGTTTCTGCCGGCTTTTTACAGCCACGCAGGAACAAAAGTCTCAGAGCACCTATTGGGGAATGGCTTGAAGGTGCTGGTCAAGGAAGACCACCGCTCGCCCGTAGCGGTTTCGCAGGTTTGGTATAAAGTCGGTTCAAGCTATGAACCGGGCGGCATCACAGGGATTTCGCACATGCTCGAACACATGATGTTCAAAGGCACGGACCTGCATCCTGCCGGTGAATTCTCGCGTATCATTGCCGAAAACGGCGGCGACGAAAATGCCTTTACCGGACAGGATTACACGGCATATTTCCAAACCATGTCGGCATCCAAACTGGCCGTCAGCTTTGAACTGGAAGCCGACCGGATGCGCCATTTGCACCTGCTGGCCGATGAACTGAAAAAAGAGCTGGAGGTCGTGACAGAAGAGCGCCGGATGCGGACAGACGATAATCCGCAGGCGAAAATGGCCGAACATTTCATCGCGACAGCCTACAGCAACAGCCCCTATAAACACCCGATCATAGGCTGGCCTGCCGACATTGCCAATTATAAGGTTGAAGATTTACAGGCTTGGTACCAACGCTGGTACGCACCGAATAACGCCACGCTGGTTGTCGTCGGCGATGTCAATGCACAAGCGGTTTTCGACCTGGCCGAGCATTATTTTTCCGGTCTCAAACCCAGTGAACTCAAACCGTTAAAACCGCAAACCGAAATAGAACAACTGGGCGTCCGGAAAATAACCGTTAAAGTCCCAGCCAAACTGCCGTCCGTCGTCATGGGCTATAAAGTGCCGTCGTTGAAAACCGCCGATCAAGAACCGGAAGCTTATGCACTGGAAGTGCTGGCCGGCGTCCTTGATGGCGGCAACAGTGCAAGGCTAAGTAAGGAACTGGTGCGCGGCAAACAGCTTGCCGTGTCCGCCGCCGCGGGCTATTCACTCAGCTCGAGATTGTCAGGTTTATTTGAACTGGAAGCAACGCCGGCCGAAGGCAAAACGGTATGGGAACTGGAATCCGCATTAAAAGATGAAATTGCCAAACTGCAAATAAAATTGATTGACAACGATGAATTACAACGTATTAAAGCCCAGGTTTTGGCCGGCGCGGTTTATGAACGGGATTCGGGTTTTTACCAGGCGATGCAATTGGGCATGCTCGAAACCGTGGGGCTAGGCTGGCAAAAAGCGGATGAATACGTTAATAAAATCAACCAGGTAACAGCCGAACAGGTGCGGGACGCCGCGCGTAAATATTTGCTTGAAGACCATTTGACTGTTGCCTATCTTGAACCCCAAGCCATCAATGAACAAGCGGCCGGTAAAAAAGGAGCGAAATAATGCGTCTTCATCATTGCCGAAATATAGCCCGGCAACAAATGAAGGCCGTTTGAGGAACTCACGCCATGACAAAAATACGTACCCATTACGATAACCTGAAAGTCACCCGCAACGCGCCCGATATTGTCATCAGGGCGGCACATAAGGCGCTGTTGCAACTGCATCACCCCGATAAGGCAAACGATAAGGTCGCCGCCGAGCGCATTACCCGGATACTGAACGACGCACGCGATGTGCTGCTGGACCCGGTGCGCAGAAGACAGCATGATGACTGGATTAAAGAACAGGAAGAACGCCATCATCACCGGAAATCGCAGCGGCATTCCTCGCCTCCGCCATTCGACGAATCCCAGCCCCCCCCGGAAACACGGGCCCAAGACACCGAACCGGTTATAGAACAGCCTATCGGTAAATACCTTGCGTCAACTGACGGCACAGCAATCGATACGGAAACGCGCTTGATGTGGTGCCGTTTTTCCTTGGGGCAAACCTGGCGGGAGAATGCCGTACAGGGCGACGCCAAAGTCTATATCTGGCACGACGCGCTCGACGCGGCGCAAACGTTTAACCGGCAAGGCGGCTATGCCGGCTATACGGATTGGCGCATACCCGGCATTAATGAATTAAAAACCTTGCTCGACAGGCCAGTGGGAACAGCCGGCGCGCATTTTATCAACAACTTGGTATTCCTTAAAAATCCGCCCTGGGTATGGTCATCGACGCCATACGCAGGCTATGGCGGCGGTTCATGGTACGTCAATTTCAGCGAGGGCATCGCCGTCAATGAAAGTCCCAGCTTCCATCGCGCCGTCAGGCTCGTGCGCGGCCAGCCGGCAGCGCTTTGATTTTTTCAGATTAAGGCAAAATGCAAAGACTATGACGAAAATCACCCACTTGTCACAACTCGATCTAAACGGCACGTATAGTTACGCGGACTATTTAAACTGGCGGCTTGACGAAGCGATTGAACTGATCAAAGGCAAAATCCAACTGATGTCGCCTGCGCCTAATGTGCAGCATCAACGTATTTCGCGTCGGCTATCTTCTTCCATCGATACTTTTTTGCAGCCGAAAACCTGTGAGTTGTTTGTTGCGCCATTCGATGTACGTTTATATGACCGCAAAAAATCAATCTTGGCCAATACCGACATTTATACCGTAGTCCAGCCGGATTTATGCGTGATCTGCGATAAAGCCAAGCTCGACAGTCAAGGCTGCAACGGCGCCCCGGACTGGATTATTGAAATCCTGTCCAAAGGCAATGCCAAAAGAGACGTCAACATCAAGCACGCGCTTTACCAGGAAAGCGGCGTCAGCGAATACTGGCTGATCTATCCT
The DNA here is from genome assembly GCA_004299465.1 of Methylovulum sp. Classification (GTDB taxonomy): domain Bacteria; phylum Pseudomonadota; class Gammaproteobacteria; order Methylococcales; family Methylomonadaceae; genus Methylovulum. The sequence continues at coordinate 5,344 of SCST01000135.1, forward strand.
TACGAGGAAGTCGTGCAGCAATTCATACTCAACGAACAGACCGCCGTCTATCAACTGCTCAACAGCTATTCCGGCGATGACCAGGCGGTCCCGCAGTTATTCCCGGAGCTCGCGATTGACTTGCCGAAGCTGTTTGAAGAGCTTTAGGCCATACCCACGTTTTGCTAAACACCCCAGGAACAAAACCCATGCGATTTTACTTATACAGCTTTATTTTATTCTTCTGCAGCCAAACGCTTTGGGCGGCGGCAAAAATCGACCATTGGCAAACGTCGCAAGGCAGCCGCGTCTATTATGTCCGCACCGAAGGCTTACCGATGGTCGATATACAAGTGGCGTTTGATGCCGGCAGCGCAAGAGACGGCCGGCAATTCGGCCTGGCCGCCCTCACCGCCGGTTTGCTCGATACTGGTGCGGGCGACTGGGATGCCGACGCCATAGCGCAACGTTTTGAAAGTGTCGGGGCCGTATTCGGCGCCAGCAGTTCGATAGACACCGCCGGCGTTTCGTTGCGCACATTGACCGATAAGCCGCTGTTCGACAAGGCGCTGGAAACCATGCAGGTTATTTTGGCCCGGCCTAACTTCAACGAAGCCGACTTCCAACGCGAAAAAAACCGTACCTTGGCGGGGCTGAAGCAACAACAGGAATCGCCGTCCGATATCGCCAATATCGCTTTTTACCAGGCGCTGTACGGCGAACATCCTTACGCCCATCCCGACACCGGCACGATCAGCTCCGTCGCGACGTTTACCGCCGCCGATGTCCGCGGCTTTTATCAACAATATTATGTCGCCGCCAATGCTATCGTCGTTATTGTCGGCGATTTATCGAAACAACAGGCTGAACAGGCCGCCGAAAAACTCGTCGCCCGTTTGCCTGTAGGCCAAAAGCCCGAGCCGCTGCCGGACGTCGTAATGCCGCTAAAAGCCACTGCCGGACATATCGAATTCCCGTCCACGCAAACCCATGTCCTGGTTGGCCTGCCCGGCACTTACCGCAAGGACAAGGATTATTTCAACCTATATGTCGGCAATCACATCCTCGGCGGCAGCGGCCTGGTCTCCAAGCTTTTTGACGAAGTCAGGGAAAAACGCGGACTGGCTTACAGTGCGTCGAGTGCGTTCATACCGATGCTGAAACCGGGACCGTTCCTTGTCAGCCTGCAAACCCGCAATGACCAGACCGGGCAAGCCTTGCAGGTGTTGAACAAAACCATTGCCGATTTTATTGCCAAAGGCCCTAGCGAAGCCGAACTGGTTGCCGCGAAGAAAAACATTAGCGGCGGCTTTGCGATGCGTTTCGATACCAATAAGAAACTGGCGACTTATGTCAGTATGATCGGCTTTTACGAGCTGCCGCTGGATTATCTCGACACCTTCCAGCAACACATCGAGCAAGTCAGCGTGGCATCGATCAGCGATGCGTTTAAACGCCGCGTTAATCCGCAACTGCTGCAAACGGTCACCGTGGGAAAACGAGAT
>SCST01000848.1 GCA_004299465.1 Methylovulum sp.
CTTTACCCCGCAGGCGAAGAAGGTCCTGGAATATGCCATTTCTGAAGCCAGATCGCTCGGACACAACTATATCGGCACGGAGCACCTGCTGCTCGGGTTGATCCGCGAGGGCGAAGGGATTGCCTCCTTGGTCCTGAGGGACTTCGGCGTTAGCGTGGCCTCGGCCAAGGCGCAGGCCCAGGAGTTACTGGGTGAGCAGGCGTCCAAGCCCACGACCTCGACGAGGACGCCTGCGCTGGATGAGTTCGGTGTGGACCTGACTGCGATGGCGCGTCAAGACCGGCTGGATCCTGTCATCGGCCGTGAGACGGAGATCGAGCGGGTCATCCAGATTCTCTCGCGTCGGACCAAGAATAATCCGGTCCTCATCGGGGAGGCCGGCGTTGGGAAGACCGCCATCGTGGAAGGGCTTGCCCAGCGGATCGTAGCCAGCAGCGTGCCCGAGACCCTCCTCAGGAAGCGGGTTATCCAGCTTGACCTCGCCGGCATGGTGGCCGGGACCAAGTATCGCGGTCAGTTCGAGGAGCGGCTGAAGGCCGTCGTCAAGGAGATTCAGCAGTCGCAGAATATCATCCTGTTTATCGATGAGTTGCACACGTTGGTGGGCGCCGGCGCCGCAGAAGGCGCGATCGACGCCTCCAGCATGTTGAAGCCGGCGCTGGCGCGCGGAGAGTTGCAGTGCATCGGTGCGACCACTCTCGACGAGTATCGCCGCCACATTGAGAAGGATCGGGCGCTGGAGCGACGGTTCCAGGCGGTTCAGGTCGGGCCGCCGAGCGTGGAGGAGACGATCCGGATCCTCCGGGAGATCAAGGATCGCTACGAGGCGCATCACTGTGCGATTATCACCGACGAGGCCGTCACGGCGGCCGCGCGTCTGTCGCAGCGCTACATTGCCGACCGCTTTCTGCCTGATAAGGCGATTGATGTCATCGACGAGGCCGGCTCGCGGGCGCGGCTGAAAACCCTGATGTTGCCGCAGGAGCTTCGCGAGATGGAGAATGAAGTCGAGCGCCTCCGAGCCCAGAAGGAAGACGCGATCCGGACCCAGGCCTTTGAAGTCGCGGCGAGACTTCGCGATTCGGAGCGCAAGCTCCGGACCGAGTTGGAAGAGAGGAAGGCTCGCTGGAAGGAATCCAGGGCGAAAGAGAAGACCGTGGTGACGGCCGAGGAGGTCGCCTACATCGTTTCCAAGTGGACAGGCATTCCGCTGTACCAGATTGAGGAGGAGGAATCGGCCAAGCTGATCCGGATGGAGCAGGATCTGGGGAAGAGGGTG
>SCST01000136.1 GCA_004299465.1 Methylovulum sp.
TAGAAATTATCGTGTTATCCGCACCGGAACAAACTCTGCAACCTGTCATCCGCAAGAAGAGTTTACGCGGTTGCCTAAAGCATTACGCCAAGCCTGACTTGATTGCACAAGAACAAGACGCATGGCAATCAGCAGTGAGCGAAAAACATGAGCATCGTTGATGCAAACATCATTTTGCGCTATGTCTTGGACGACCATGTGGAACTATCACCGAAGGCGGCAGATATTCTTGAACAATATGCAGCGACACTGCCGATGGAAGTCGCGTGCGAAGTGGTGTATGTGCTGCAAAAAGTCTATGCCGTTAACCGGAAAGATATTCAACAACAGCTTAGCAATTTGCTTGATGAAAAACTGGTGGACATGGACAAACCGGCGATATTTCTAAAAGCACTTGAATACTACCGCACCAGCACACTTGACTTCGTGGATACCTTGCTGTGGGCATATCATGTCATAGAACGGCAAGACGTTTTTACCTTTGACGACAAGCTACGTAAATGTCTTCAACGCTCTGACCAAAGCATGTAGAGATATTGCATGATGACCCATACAGAACTAAAGTTAAAAGGCCTGCAAATCCTTGCCCAATATCTAGGCGATATTGAAATGGAGCGGTTTATAGCCCTTATCCAAAGAGAGCCTTTTGACTATACCCAATGGCGGCAGGCTATAGAAACCGATGAAAGCATCGAAGACATCAGTAGAAAAGCTATGGCGCTAAGAGATAAAAATGCTGATAACTCAAGCTTGTAGTGTAGATAGAGGCATGGATGAGCAATAATCCCAGAATTTACCGCTATAAAAAGATGAGGACACTGGTTCAACGACTTCGCGACGATTTGAAAAATGGTCAAGATTTTGTGTTGCTCTACGCCAACGGCACAGGCAAAACGCGCTTGTCGATGGCTTATAAGGATGCTGGTAAGAGGAACGGTGTTGGCCTAGCGCCCGTGTTACTTGAATGGGGTGAACGATGATGAACACACACGATATTTCCACAGCCAAAGACCCGGGCCTTCGCGCCTCAATGGTTGCCATGCAAAGGGCGGCGGCACTAGCCCGCCAAACTGCGATTCAAACAGAAACCCATGTTGTGATTATGGAAGACGAGGAGATAGTCCGCGTTTCGGCTGACGAGTTGCGCCAGATTGCCACCCAAGGAAAAAGCGCGTGACCCAACAAGAACTCAATAAACTCGGCAGTACGCTCTGGGCAATAGCTGACGATCTACGTGGCGCGATGAATGCCGACGATTTCCGCGATTACATGCTGTCTTTCCTGTTCTTGCGCTATCTCTCTGATAACTACGAAGCCGCCGCAAAGAAGGAATTGGGTTCGGATTATCCAGATATACTTCCTGACGTAATGCAGCAGCTCAAAGCAAATAGCCAGCTGGAGGTTTGGTACAGCGAAAACGCTCAGGATATAAATGACTTTGAAAATCTGATGCGGCGCAAGGTGCATTACGTCATCAAGCCAGAATTCCTGTGGAGCAGCATTGCCGAAATGGCCCGCACTCAGAACGGGGAATTGCTGCATACCCTGCAAAAAGGCTTTAAATATATCGAGAACGACTCGTTCGAAAGCACCTTTCAGGGTTTGTTCTCGGAAATCAATCTGGATTCGGAAAAGCTCGGCAAGCGTTATCCAGAACGCAATGCCAAGCTCTGCACCATCATTACCAAGATCGCCGAAGGCATCGCCCAATTTTCTACGGGCAGCGACATTTTGGGCGATGCTTATGAATACCTGATCGGGCAATTTGCCGCCGGTTCTGGCAAGAAGGCGGGCGAGTTTTACACGCCGCAACAGATTTCCAGCATCCTGTCCGACATTGTGGTGCTCGATAGCCAAGACCCCAGTGCGGGCAGGAAAACCCGCTTCGATAAAGTTTTGGATTTTGCCTGCGGCTCCGGTTCGCTATTGCTGAATGTGCGCAAGAACCTTGGCCCGCACGGCATCGGCAAAATCTACGGGCAGGAAAAGAACATCACCACCTACAACCTGGCGCGCATGAACATGCTGCTGCATGGGGTGAAGGATTCGGAGTTCGAGATTTTCCACGGCGATTCGCTAAGCAACGAATGGGGCATTCTCAATGAAACCAATCCCGCCAAAAAACAGCATTTCGACGCCGTTGTCGCCAACCCGCCTTTCAGTTACCGCTGGGAGCCTGGCGAAACGATGAGCCAGGATTTCCGCTTCAAGGATTACGGGGTAGCGCCCAAATCCGCCGCCGATTTCGCCTTCCTGCTCCACGGCTTCCACTACCTGGCCAAGGAAGGCACGATGGCGATCATCTTGCCGCATGGGGTGCTGTTTCGCGGCGGCGCGGAGCAACGCATCCGCCGCAAGCTGCTGGAGGACGGCAACATCGACACGGTGATCGGCTTGCCGGCCAACCTGTTTTTCTCGACGGGCATCCCGGTGTGCATTCTCGTTTTGAAGAAGTGCAAGAAGCCCGACGACGTACTGTTCATTAACGCCGGCGAATACTTCGAGAAGGGCAAACGGCAAAACCGCCTCTTACCGGAGCACATCGACAAGATTGTCTCCACCTACCAGTTCCGCAAGGAAGAAGAACGCTATGCCATGCGTGTGTCTATGGAGCGAATCGAGAAGGAAGACTACAACCTGAATATTTCGCGCTATATCAGCACCGCCAGGCCGGAAAAGGAAATCGATTTGAAGGCTGTGCACACGGAATTGGTGGTGCTGGAGAAGCAGGTCAATGAGGCTGCCGATAAACACAATGGATTCCTCAAGGAACTTGGGTTACCGCTATTGCCCTAGTTGTAATTATTCAGCCCCTTGCTTGTAGGGCGTGCTGCGCGCGCCATCAACGGACCGGCACCTTATCCACGCGCCGGAGAAGGCGCGCGCGGCGCGCCCTACGCTGCAGACAAGGAGCTGAATAAATACAGTAACTATAGGTGCAACAGATTCGCATCGTTCGGGTAAATCCGCACCCACATCGGACGCTTGCATAAGTTGTTTCGTGCTCATTCTTTACATTCTATTTGGAGGCAACATGCTTGACAATCCAGAAATCATTCAGACAGACGAACAACTCACTGCAGTCATCCATTTAACTGTTCCCCGTGCTGAAATCAGCAATGTCATGGGTTCGGCCATTGCTGAAGTGATGGCCGTGATTTCCGCCCAGAGCATCGTTCCCGTTGGACCGTGCTTTTCTTATCACCTGAAAAGACCCTCTGATATTTTTGATTTCGAGGTCGGTTTTCCGGTAAATAAACCCATTACGCCCAATGGCCGTGTGAAGCTGGGCAAGCTGCCTGCCGCCAAAGTCATCCGCACCACTTATCGCGGTGGCTACGAAGGGCTTGGTGCCGCCTGGGGTGAATTTTGCGTGTGGATTGAAAGCAATGGCTTCTGTGCGCAAGACAGTTTGTGGGAATGTTATACCTCGGGCCCTGAGTCCGACCCCGACCCCGCCAAGTGGCGCACTGAGCTCAATCGCCCACTGACGATATGAAGTTACCTTTAATCTTCCTTTAATCTCCCTTTAATTTTTTACACATTTGAAATTAATCTTCGCACATTAAACTTTATTTGCATGAAAAATTAACGTGGTCACGCGATTGAAAAACCCCGTGATTTATTTTTAACTTAGTTTGTCATTATTTTTAGAGTCGATATAATGAAAAGACCCGCCTATCACGGGTTACCGCAGGAATACCGCACGTACTTATGACATAGCGAATTCCACAGAAGCGGATTGATCTAAATTTTGCATAACTATGTATTTTTATTGGTTAATTCATACCAATTATTTGGGAGAACGACATGAAAATAGATAATTTATCAACAATATTGGTGCTTTCTGCACTAGCCACTGGGTGCGCATCTATGAACGGCTGGCAACCGATTATCGATTCTCGCATAAATCAACATCCAGAAACCGTTGAACGCGACATGGGAGAGTGTAAGGTGCTGGCTGATCAAGCATCCGATATCACGAAAGAAGTCGCTATAGGCACCGGTATTGGTGCTGTTAGTGGTGCTGCTGCTGGCGCAGCTGCCGGCTCAATAGCGAGCAGTGCAGCAGCAGGTGCCGCGTCTGGTGCTATTTTGGCCATTCCTGCTGGATTGTGGAAAGCTTATCAAGCCAACGAGGACTTTAAACGAGCATTCAAAACATGTATGCGTCAGCGCGGCCATACCATAGTCAACTAAAGGTAACCTTGAAAAATAGCCATTTTTGGCGAACTCATCGTTCATGAAAAAATCGAAATTTCTGTTGCGGACGTACATCAGGTAGCATACAAAAGTATGTACCTGATGTACCCGCTTAATATCGACACAGCTCGAGCCTGTAATTGCATGGTAAACAAGGCGGCATAAGCGTTTTGTTCCTCAACAGGTGGCCGTTCTTTCAAAGCGTTTCTTTTACTGCGGCCACGGCAAAAATCCAAAGACGGCAAGAGTGGCTCACACGCCCAGCAAACACTCAAATTCCTCAATAGGCATCGGCCTGCCCAGCAGGTAACCCTGGTAGTTTGAGCAGCCGTTCAGTTTCAGGAAGGCGCGTTGCTCTTCGGTTTCCACGCCTTCGGCAATAACCTCCAGGTTCAGGTTTCCGGCCATGCCGATGATGATTTGTACAATGACGTTATCGCTGGATTTTATGCCGATATTGCTGACGAAAGACTGGTCGATTTTTAATTGCTCAAGCGGCAATTGCGCCAGGCAGGGCAGCGATGAGCAGCCGATGCCGAAATTATCCATCGAGAAATGTACGCCGATTTTTTTGAGCGCCAGCATTTTGATAATAGCGTCATCGATATTGCTGCGCACCAGGTTTTCGGTCAGTTCAAGTTTAAGCCGGCTGGGGTGGATGGCCGTTTTTTCCAATATGGCGCACACCCGCTCGACAAAATCAGGTTGATAAAATTGCCGTACGCTGATGTTGACGGCCAGTTGTAATTGTTGGGCCGGCGGTTTGTTTTCCCAGAGTTTGATCTGGCTGCAGGCCGCTTCCAGTATCCATTGGCTGATGGGCAGTATCAACCCGAGATCGGA
>SCST01000137.1 GCA_004299465.1 Methylovulum sp.
CGGTAAGGGGCGCGCCGCTAACGAAAGCGAAACGAAGCCGCCAAACCTTAATAAAAATTTGAACTTCAAAACCGCCAACGGTCGGCGCGTCCCTTTGACCGACTTGTTAGGCTCAGTAGTACACGCCAAAACCTGTTAAGCCAGCGCACGAAGCACTGCTCGGGGTTCTTTTGCAACCACATGCAACAGAGCCAATGCGGGGCCATGAGGTTTGCGGTCGCCGCGTTCCCAATGGCGAAGCGTTCCAAGGCTGATGCAAAACTTAGCCGCAAATTCAGTTTGTGTAAGCCCCAGACTGTGGCGCAATTGCCCCACATCGATTTCTTCCGGGCGATAGGTGTTTGCTTGGACTGCTCCCCCTTCATTTAGGGCAATGGCCTCACGCAAACCTTGTGCAATACTTTCGAATGCCTTAGACATGCTCCCTCTCTAACGCAACTTGAACGAGTACGCCCACAAGCTTGGCGAGTTCGTTACGTTCAGATTTTGTGATGTTCGATTTTTCATTTTTTCCAAAAACGGTAAGCAAATAAAGCGGAATGCGCTGGTCATGGTAGTAGTAAATGACTCGGACTCCACCGCTTTTTCCTTTGTCGCCACGCGCCCAACGAAGCTTACGGATGCCGCCTGTTCCTTCCATGATGTCCCCTGCGCGCGGATGAGCCGCAAGATAATCTATGACTGACTTACGCTCTGCCTCGTTAAGCAGTTCGTTAGCGCGGCGGATGTATTCAGGAAGTTCGGTGACAGTAGTAAGCATAGTTGCCAGTGTAATCCATTGGATTACGAGAGACAAGAAGATTCGTACCGCCTAACGTTACGGTAAGGGGCGCGCCGCTCACTGAGCTTTAGCGAAGCCGCCGAACCTTGATAAAAACAAAACTTCAAAACCGCTACCGGGCGGCGCGTCCCTTTGACCGACTTGTTAGGCCCGGCGATACCCGCCAAAGCCCAGCCACCACCCAGCAAAACAGACCAGTTTGCCCCGATGTGGGGCAGACGCCAAACCCAGCGATGACCGAACTTTACCACCGGAGCTAAAACTGGACAACCTGAAAAAGCTGGGGCAACTGGTAAGCAACCGAGACCACAAAACTTGCAACGCTACCTGAAATAAACAGCTTGCGTGCCGGCCAATACGCGCTACGAAGCAAACCGAAAAACAAGAGCCAACGCTAAACCGGAACCGCCCAACCCGGCTTGCAGGCAGAAGGGCAGGGGACGAAAGCACACAAGCCCAGACGCAACAAAAGTCCAAGCCCGACCCAAAACACCAACCCAAAAGAGCCGCAACTACAAAGGTGGACAGGGAGCACCACCTGGCAGAAGCCCAACCTTGCCACCGAAGTGTGTGAGCAGCCCCGACGCCGACGCCAAGATTAAACAGATGCCAGAAAATGCCACCCAACAAAGGCCAAGAATTGCCATCAGAGATTCAGGCAAACGCCGGAACCAGCAAGGCTAAAACCGAGTTTTGGAGAGCAATGGAAACCAACCTCTTAACCCGCCAAGCCTGCCAAACAAAGAAGCTAACGGAGCAAACCGAAGCCAAAACCAAACAAGGCAAAGGTAAAAGTAAAAGCCAAACTGCAAGCTTGCAACGGAAGCTTGGAGCAAATCCAAAAACCGTCCGCTACCACTGAAGCTCACGAAGGCAAACCGAAACCTGAAACTCTCACCAAAGAAAGCCTAACGTTACGGTAAGGGGCGCGCCGCTCACTGAGCTTTAGCGAAGCCGCCGAACCTTGATAAAAACCGGACTTCAAAACCGCCAACGGGCGGCGCGTCCCTTTGACTGACTTGTTGGGCTTGATAGTAAAGACAATGCCCGAACAAGCATGTAAAAAATTGATTTAAAACTTTAATAAACCATAACCTGTTTTAAGCAAGACTGGTTAAAACAGGAATTAACCATTAGGAGCAAAAAATGACTGATGATAAAGACCAATCGAGTAGTAATGCCTACATTGAAAGCACTTGGGCACTTGAAATAACAGAAAGTGGTGTGCGTTTTATGAGAACACACAACGGCAGTGTTATAGAAACCTATGGGCGCGTACCACACGGGAAAGCAGCCATATTTGCAACAGCAATCACTCAGGGGTTTCAACCACCACGACACCTTGTTCAGATAGATGAACATGTGGGTTGAACTCTATTTGCACTAACTCATCGCCTCGTTGTTTTAGACGATAAAAAGCGAGGCCACTAAACGATAATTGATAATGATCTGGGTAAGCATCAAGCTCTTTTTTTAATTCGGCAATCGTTATTGTTGGGATTGTTGTCTTTGACATACTTGGCTACACCCTATTTTTTTGGTTTTGATACCAAATAGGTATCCTAATTAGTTGAAAACGATAAATCACGATAGGCCGATTTTGGTTGCCCAACGTTACGAGACTGTGAAAGTATTTAAAATTCAGCGAGTCAGTAAAGCGATTTTTGCAGCATTTTCTAAAAAACGCACTGAATGTTGTTTAGCAAGCCAGTTTATTATTAAAAAAAGGGTTTAACACCGTGTTTTTTACGCATATTTAACAGTTTTTCCCGAATTTTCCGAACGCCGGACGCAATAATCCCTGAGCGCGTCAACACCGAGAATGTTCAGCACCCGAGTGAAGTTGTAAGTCACGACCATCAGGCTAAATTCACCGCGGCATTTTTCCAGTCCGCGCATCAAGAACTGGTGCATGCCGGCACGGTGTTTGAGGACGCCAAAAGGGTGTTCAACCATAGCCCCGCGTTGTTTCATGCGGTTGGGGTAAGGTTGCATGCGTTGCTGGTGGCGTTCGGCCACCGCTTCATGTTCCCAGCGGCTGATTTGCCGGGTGGTCGCTTTTTCGGCCAAGCACTGTTCGCGTAGCGGGCACTGGCTGCAATCGGTGGCTTTGCTTTGATAGCGGGTGATCCGTTTGTCGTTTTTTTGCTGTGGCTTGCCGCGCACCGTCAACGGTTTGCCTTGTGGACAGACGTACTGATCGTGTTCGGCATCGTAGCTAAACTGGTCACGGGTAAAACGGCCTTGTGCCGCGATGGCTTTGGATTTGTCGGGAATGGCGACGTAAACGGTGATATTTTGGTCTTCGCAGGTTTTCAGCTGGTTGCCGTCATACGACTGCAGGGATGCAGGAGGTAGGGCAACGCAGGAGCAGTTGCCGGATAGCCGCTGTCGGCGAGAGCGCTCAGGTTTTCTGATTGCAACAGCTCTTGGGCTTTTTCCAACATCGGCGCCAATTGGTGCGTGTCGTTGCCGTCTTGACAGACGGCTTCGGCAACAATCAGTTTGTGTTTGGCGTCGACGACGATTTGCACATTGTAGCCGGCCACAGTTTGTCCGCGTTTACTGAGTAACCGGGCATCCGGGTCAACGGTGGCAACCTGGCTGTCGCCGCTGTCTTTCAGCTGTTGCTGCAAGGCTTTTTTCTCCGCTTGTTTGGCCTGCAATAAGTCGAGCTTTTGTTGCAGTTGCTCATCGTCGACCAGGCTGCCTTTGCCTGCGGCATCGTCGGCACGGTCTTGTTCGGCGAGGGCTTGTTGGTAGTCGGCGATTTTCTTATCCAGATAGGCCAGTTGTTGCTTAAGTTTGTCTTCCGTATAAATTCCCTGTTTGCTGGCATTGGCTTTGAAAAAGCTGCCGTCAACGGCGACTTCTTCGCCCCCGAACAGGGCCAGTTCTTTGCACAACAGCAGGAAGTCGCGGTTGGTGGCCTTTAAGGCGCTGCTGTTAACCTTGCGGAAGTCCGCGATGGTTTTATAACCCGGTTGCAAGCCTTCGGTCAGCCACATGACTTCCAGGTTGCGGCGGGTCTCGCGCTCCAGTTTCCGGCTGCTGCGGATACCTTGCAAATAACCATACAAATAAAGCTTTAATAAGGCCGCCGGATCGTAAGCGGGTTGGCCTGCACTGATAACCGGCTGGGTATTTTGAAAACCTAATGCCTGCAAATCAAGACTGTTGACATACACATCAATGGCCCGCACGGTATTGTTCTGGCTAACGTAGTCATCGACTCGGGGCGGCAATATCATCTCTTGCTGCCGGTTTAAGGTAGGTTGGTAGCGACGCGGTGGCATAAGGGCTTGGTGGCTTGGCTGTGGGTAGGTATATTATAAGGTATCGGGGGGTGGAATACTTTCACAGTCTCTTACGGTAAGGGGCGCGCCGCTAACGAAAGCGAAACGAAGCCGCCGAACCTTGATAAAAACCAAAACTTCAAAACCGCCAACGGGCGGCGCGTCCCTTTGACCGAATTGTTGGGCAGACGGATAAGAATGCTTTTTGCCTCAAAACTGCAAGCCCCGATATGTCGGACTACCGCACAACACGAACGCAGACAACTGGAAACTACCAAGCTGCCCAAAGCTACAACAAAAGCTCATGCGTGGGTAGGACGACAAATGTAAAGCAGCAATTCTCATTATGGAAAATTAAATAAAATCAAATAGATAATGATTCATTTTTTAAGATTCGAGTGCGTTCTACCGTAATACTTGCAAAGTAATCGAAGAGCCGAATGGGTAACAATATCAGCGCCCTTGATCTATAAGGCTTTGCGACACCTATGGAAAATAGGATGCTGTAAAATTAAAAACAAACTTGGCAATTTAATTTATAACACTTTGATTCAAATATATTTTTCATAATGAGAATTGCTGGAGATGACCACGCACGCGACGGATACCGGCAAGGTACTGTATCGTAATGCGTTCGCCACGTCTTTGGCGATTGATGACACCAACGTTGCCGCCGTGGTGGCTTCAGGCCGCGCAAGATGGAAGATCGAAAATGAAAACAACAATACGTTGAAGACCAAAGGCTACCATTTTGAGCATAACTACGGCCATGGCAAACAGTTCTTGTCCTCATTGCTGGCGACGCTCATTTTGCTTGCCTATCTGCTGCATACCCTTCTGGATTTAATGGATGACAAGTTTTGCCTGCTGCTTCAGACACTGCCTTCGCGCAGGCGTTTGTTCGATGATATGAAGGCATTAACTTCTTACTTGTGCTTTGATAGCTGGGAGCATCTGCTCGATTTTATGCTGGAGGGCTGGTCTTATAACCCGAAAAGCCCAATTGTTCGACCCCCAAAGCCGGAAATAGGGTAGCTTGGGGTCATAATGAGAATTGCTG
>SCST01000138.1 GCA_004299465.1 Methylovulum sp.
CGCCGCTTTAACGGCAATATCCGCCGTTTCCAAATCACGAATCTCACCGACCATGATAACGTCCGGGTCTTGCCGCAGGAAAGCGCGCAAGGCATTGGCAAACGTTAAACCGGCCTTGACATTGACATTGACCTGATTGATACCCTCTACCGTGATTTCAACGGGATCTTCGGCGGTGGAAATATTACGGTCGATGCTGTTAAGAATATTCAGGCCGGTATAAAGAGAAACCGTTTTACCGCTACCGGTAGGCCCGGTCACCAAAACCAGCCCATAAGGCTTGTTAATGGCCTTCAGGAAGAGCTCCTGCTGATCCGGTTCAAATCCCAGCCGCTCAATACCGATTTGGGCGGTAGTAGGATCCAGGATACGCAAGACAACTTTTTCGCCGAACAGCGTAGGCAGGGTATTGACACGAAAATCAATGGTGCGACTTTTGGATAAAATCATTTTAATACGCCCGTCCTGGGGAACCCGGCGCTCCGCAATATCCATCCGGGACATCACCTTAACCCTGGAAATGATGCGGGTCGCTATCGTGGGCGGAGGACTGGCGACGGCATAGAGCATGCCGTCACCCCGGTAACGGATACGGAAGGTTTTTTCGTAAGGCTCCATGTGTATATCGGATACGCCTTTTTTGATGGCATCCAGCAATATTTTATTGACGAACCGGACAATCGGCGCCTCATCAACCTCGGCATTAATATCGACGGCGCCTTCGTCAGCGCCTGCAATGTTCAGGTTCTCCAGATCCGCATCCAGCAGGTCGGACATTGACGTATCGACAGCTTCTAACGCCACCTCAATCGCATTAACCAGCTTATTCTCTTCAACCAGGATGATTTCAGGACGCAACAGGCTTTGAAACTTAATGTCTTCGACAGCCTGGTGGTTGGTGGGGTCAGACATCGCGATAAACAGCGTTTTACCGCGCGTGAACAGCGGAAGCACATGGTGCTTGCGTATCAGCTTTTCGCTGACCAGCGCTATCGGGAGACTACGCCAATCGATTGCATCCAGGTCAAAAAAAGGCAGGCCGAACTCAACAGACGATTTTGATGCAATCGCCTTGCTATCGACCAGCTTATTACTGACCAAGTAACTGACCAGCTGAACCTTGTTTTGTTTGGCTTCTTTAGCGTAGACCTGGGCGTCGCCTTCAGTCAGCAAACCATCCTGGGTTAATAGTTTTATGAGACCGCTAACTTGAAAATCTGTTGGTGTCGTAGCCATGTAGTGATGATGTGCCGGTTATGTTAGGAAAATATAGATGAAATAAACACATTGTCCAGCCGCATTCAGGCTAAAGACGCAAAGACTATAAAAACAGCCTTTGCGCCTGTATTTTATAATGCCTTGATTTTAGCCAATTGCTGTTCAAGATTACTGAGCATGGAACGCAAATCGGCCAATTTGGCTTTTTCTTTGTCAATAACCTCGGCGGGCGCTTTATCGGCAAACGCCGGGTTGTTTAACTTGCCTTCAACCCTGGGTAAGTCGTTGTTGATTTTTTGTATCTCCTTTTCCAACCGGACCCGTTCCGCCGCTTTATCAATCAAGCCGGCCATCGGAATCAGTATCTTCATATCGCCTACCAGGGCTATTGCCGATTCCGGGGCCGCATCATCGGCGTTTAGCCAGCTTATGGACTCCAGGCGCCCCAGTTTTTGCAGGTATACCCGGTTGTTCGCAACGCTCTGCCGGTCGGCATCGCTACCCATTTGCAGCAATACCGGCAGCAGTTTGCCCGGCGCGATATTCATTTCCCCACGAATGCGGCGCACCCCCAGTATAAATGCCATCACCCAGTCGATTTCGGCAATAGCCGCAGTGTCGATTTGCGCGGTATCAGCTGCAGGATAAGCCTGCAACATGATGGTTTCGCCGTCGATACCTAACAGCGGGGCAACTCGTTGCCAGATCTCTTCGGTAATAAACGGCATGATCGGGTGCGCCAAGCGTAATATGCTTTCAAGTACCGTTAGCAGGGTAAGGCGCGTACCGCGCTGCTGCGCTTCATCGCCTGTTTGCAAGGATACTTTGGCCAACTCCAGGTACCAATCGCAGTATTCATTCCATGTGAAGTCATAAATCGCTTGTGCCGCCAGGTCAAAACGGTACTGATCGACGGCGTGGCAGGTAATTTCCGTAACCTGGTGCAACCTGGCGGTAATCCAGCGATCCGCCTGCGTATACTCACAGTTTGCGCCCGATAAACCCGCGTCTTGCTGCTCAGTATTCATCAGCACGAAACGCGCCGCATTCCATAATTTATTACAGAAATTACGATAGCCCTCGGTACGCGCCAGGTCGAAACGAATATCGCGGCCTGTTGAAGCCAGCGAAGCAAAAGTGAACCTAAGCGCATCCGTGCCGTATGACTGGATACCATCAGGAAAATCCTTGCGCGTGGCCTGCTCGATTTTTTTCGCCAGGTGCGGCTGCATCATACCCGACGTGCGTTTTTCAACCAACGCATCCAAACCGATGCCGTCGATAATATCAATAGGGTCCAGCACATTGCCTTTCGATTTGGACATCTTTTGGCCTTCGGCATCGCGTACCAAACCGTGGATATACACTTCCTTAAACGGCACTTCGCCCTGGAATTTCAGGCCCATCATAATCATCCTGGCCACCCAGAAGAAAATAATGTCAAACCCGGTGACCAGCACGCTAGTCGGGTAATGTTGCGCCAATTCCGGCGTCTGCTGCGGCCAACCCAATGTCGAAAACGGCCACAACGCCGACGAAAACCAGGTATCCAGCACATCCTCATCCTGTTTCAAGGGATAGTCATGCGGCAAATGATGCTGCTCGCGTATCGCCTGTTCAGACCGGCCTACGTAGACATTGCCCTTGTCGTCGTACCAGGCCGGGATTCGATGCCCCCACCAGATTTGCCGCGAGATACACCAATCCTGGATATTGCGCATCCATTCAAAATAGGTGTTTTTCCAATTGTCGGGGACGAATTTAATATCGCCGTTTTCGACCGCGGCAATCGCAGGCCCCGCCAGCGGCTCGATTTTGACATACCACTGGTCGGTCAACAACGGTTCGATAACCGCGCCGGTACGGTCGCCGCGCGGCACCATCAATTTATGATCGGCGATTTTTTCCAACAAGCCTTGCGTTTCCAGGTCCGCGACCATCTGTTTGCGCGCCGCAAAACGGTCGAGTCCCCGGTATTGCGCCGGAATCAGGTCATCATCCCGGACACTCGCATCGACGGTAAAAATATTCATCAAGCCGCCATGCGGCAAGTCCTGCAGCGTCGACGTATGGCGATGCCGTATCCAGACCTCGTAATCGTTAAAATCATGCGCCGGCGTAATCTTGACGCAACCGGTACCGAATTCGGGATCGACATAATCATCGGCAATAATCGGGATACGGCGACCGGTCAGCGGCAGGTCGGCAAATTCGCCCAGCAAATGCTTATAACGCTCATCATTTGGATGTATCGCCACGGCGGCGTCGCCGAGCAGCGTTTCAGGACGTGTCGTCGCGACTATCAAATACCCCTGCCCGTTCGACAGCGGATAGCGGATATGCCACATAAAGCCGCTTTCTTCCTCGGACAACACTTCCAGGTCGGACACCGCGGTATGCAACACCGGGTCCCAGTTGACCAGCCGCTTGCCGCGATAAATCAGGCCTTCTTCATGCAAGCGGATAAACACTTCCTGCACGGCGTCGGACATGCCCTCATCCATCGTGAAGCGTTCCCGCGTCCAGTCCAGCGACGAACCCATGCGGCGCAATTGGCGGGTAATCGTACCGCCCGATTCCTCTTTCCATTGCCAGACTTTTTCAATGAACTTTTCACGACCGTAATCATGGCGGGTCTTGCCTTCCGCGTTGCATAAACGTTCGACGACCATTTGCGTGGCGATGCCCGCATGGTCGGTTCCGGCTTGCCATAAGGTGCTGTAGCCTTTCATGCGGTGGTAACGGATTAATGCATCCATGATGGTGTCCTGGAACGCATGCCCCATGTGCAGGCTGCCTGTCACATTGGGCGGTGGGATCATGATGCAGTAGGATTCGCCGCCCGCTTTGGCAGCCGCCGAATCGGCTCCCGGCTGGCTTTCGGCATACACACCATCCCTGGCGATCGCCGGGCCAGTTCCCGACTGGCCTCCGGCATACACACCATCCCTGGCGATCGCCGAGCCAGCTCCCGGCTGGCTTTCGGCATACACACCATCCCTGGCGATCGCCGGGCCAGTTCCCGACTGGCCTCCGGCATACACACCATCCCTGGCGATAAAATAGCCGTTTTCTTCCCAGGTTTGATACCAGCGTTGTTCGATTGAATGAGGTGAATAGGTTTTTTCCATGAATGCGTTATTGTTTTGTAAATTGATATATTTTAGCAGGGTTAAGCCATAGCCAAACTATATCTATCATGTTATGCACCAACTATAGCTGTCCAGAAAGGTTTTGCTCCTGCCGTAACCGGAAATGTCCGCTCCAAGGCCGCGCCGTATCATGAAACTGCACCATCAAATCTGCACGGGATTAAAAAAGCTTGGCTCATAAGGCGAAACATGTGACTGGCGGCATAACTGATCCACAACCCCATCCAGCCTTGGCTGCAAAACCGGAAATCCCTAACGTTTGCCGGGTTTGCCATACTCCTGCCGATTTTCAATAAACCGCAAAACGACATAAGTAAGCCAACCGACAATAACCAGCCCAACGGTAAAAATACCGTAAGAAACCGGCCAGGCCATCCCTTGCGTCATCATTGAGTATTCGGACATCCCGCCGATGCCGGCCAAGACATTGAGCGGCATAAAAACAACGCTGACGACGGTCAAGCGCTTGACGACCTTGTTCTGGTTGATATTGATAAAGCCCACGACAGCATCCATCAGGAAGTTGATTTTATCGAAAAGGAATGCCGTGTGCCCATCCAGCGATTCGATGTCGCGCAGAATCTGTTGGGAGAAATCCCATTGATTTTTTGTAAGAAACTTGCCGCGCATCAAAAACGAAACCGCGCGGCGCGTATCCATGACATTCCTGCGAATCCGCCCGTTCAGGTCCTCTTCATTGGCAATATCAATCAATATCTTGGAGGCCTCTTCATCGCTCATGTGTTTGTTAAGCACAAGATTGCCGACGGCTTCCAAAGCCAGGTAAACATCTTCCAGTGCATCGGCCGAATACTCGGCATTGGCGGCATAAAGATCCAGCAACATATCCCGTGAATCGGAAGCATAATTGGGTTGGCTCAATGCGCGTAAACGCTGAAGCCTGAAAACAGGCAGCTCTTCCTTGCGGATGGAAAACAAGATGTCCTGGTACAAGATAAAAGCAACGACGACATTTCGTGACACATCATCCTTGTCAAGCAAGAAATCCGAATGCAAATGCACTTCACCATTTTCTTCCACATAGAACCGGGCGCTGGACTCCAGGTCGCTCAATTTATCCGGGTCTGGAAATTCTATGCCAAAAATATCGCCGACCCATATCCGGTCTTCAAATGTCGGCGCAACCAAATCTATCCAAATGGGCTTGGCCTCAAGCAAATCCTTGGGCGTATTGACCGAAACCTCCTGCAAGCGGCCTTCGTGTAAATTAAACGCCTTAACCCTTGATTTTTCAGTCTTGTAATCTTGTTTCCCCAAGATTTGCAGCACAGAAATAGGGGCCTCCAGCAGGATAGGCTGCTTATGCTCATCATCCAGTTGCTCCCAGATGAGTAGTTGATCTCCCGGAGGCAACGCTTCCAGGATGCGGGCGATTTCGGCTGAAGGCAAATGATTAAGAATCTGCTGCAATTGCGCCATGTTCTCTTTGCGGACCAGCGCTTCCACCAGTTCATGGTGAGGCATCTCCTGTTTATGCACCATTTCTGCGATCAACTTGTGCTTTAGCAATTTATCGAGTACGGCCTGCTGGCTGTTGGGATATTTGCTGGTAGGGTCTTCTTGCATATTAGGATAATTCAGGATGGTAAAGTCGTAGGGTACGCACCGCGTACCTTCTTCGAATCTTCGGTGCTATCTGCGCTGCTTTAAGGTACGCGGTGCGTACCCTACCGCTGCTTCGTAAATAATTTGATCAATGTGGCAGGATCGTGCTCCAGATAGCCGTGGCTGCCGTGCAACTGCAGCAGCTGCGCAGCCAGGCCGGACATCGGGATCGCACTGCCCTGCCTGACCGACAAATCGACGGCCATATGCAAATCTTTCAGCAAGGTTTTCACGCGCCATTTAACCGGCTCAAAATTTTCGCCGGCCATTTCCGGGCCGGTGATCTGCAACGGCCTGGAATCGGCAAAACCACCCGCCAGCGCAGCCGGTATCTGCCCGGCATCGACACCGGCCCGCTTCGCCAGGGCCATCATTTCGGCGATAACCAACACATTGCAACTGACTATCATCTGGTTGCATATTTTGGTGACCTGGCCGCTGCCGACATCGCCCATGTGCGTTAATTGCTTATAAAGCGGCGCCAGCAAGCTACGGGCTATCGCGATATGCTCGGCGGCACCGCCCGCCATAATTGCAAGACTGCCCTGCTCCGCCCCCGAAACCCCTCCGGAAACCGGCGCATCGACCCAGCCCATGCCGCACCGCTCATATAAAAGCGCCGCCAACTGCCGCGTAGTTTCAGGATGGCTGCTGGATAAATCAATCAATAATTTATCCGCCGAACCGTGTTCGAGAATGCCGTTATGCACAACCGCCTCAACCACGGCAGTATCGGCCAGGCACAAGAGTACCACATCGGACTTCCTGACCAATTCGGCAATCGTCGGACTAGCAAAAGCCCCGGCATCCGTCACGGGTTTTAATTTTTCAGCACTGCGGTTCCATACATTGACGCTGAACCCTGCATCCAACAAACGCAGGGTCATCGGTTGGCCCATCAGGCCGATGCCGATGAAACCCAGCACAGGTTTTTTCTCTGACATGATCATCTCATTCTGTAACTGTTCAGAGCCCTGCCTGACGCGTAGGGCGTGCCGCGCGCGCCTTCTTCGACGCGTAGATAACGTGCCAGTCCGCTGGTGGCGCGCGCAGCACGCCCTACAGCAAGGGGCTGAATAGTTACCTCATTCTTATTGTTGCTGTTTCAACCATGCCTGCCAGACGG
>SCST01000139.1 GCA_004299465.1 Methylovulum sp.
CCGTGATGGAATCGGGCAGCCCCCGTCTCGATTTCGAAGAGCCGCAGACGACGCCGGACGGCAACACGATCTGGATACGCACGTCCAAAGTGCCGTTGCGTGACGAAAACAACCAGGTCATCGGCGTACTGGGCGTCTTCGCAGACATTACCGCACGCAAACAGGCCGAGGAGCAACTGCGCAAGCTCGCCCAAGCCGTGGAACAGAGTCCCGAGAGCATCGTCATCACCAATTTGGACGCCGAAATCGAATATATCAACGAAGCCTTCATGCGTAACACCGGCTACAGCCGTGAAGAGTTGATCGGCCAGCACACGCGCATCCTGCGCTCCGGCAACACGCCGCCGGATAACTATGCCGCGCTTTGGCAGGCGCTTGTCGAAGGCCGCAGCTGGCGGGGGGAATTCCATAACTGCCGCAAAGACGGCAGCGAATACGTGGAATTCGCCATTATCAGCCCCATTCGCCAGGCGGATGGGCGCATCACCCACTATGTCGCGGTAAAAGAGGACATCACCGAGAAAAAACGTATTGGCGCGGAACTGGACCAACACCGCCACCACCTGGAAGAACTGGTGGCAAGCCGGACCTCCGAGCTGTTGCAGGCGCGGGCTGTAGCGGATGCCGCCAACCAGGCCAAGAGCATGTTCCTGACCAATATGAGCCACGAAATTCGCACCCCGATGAACGCCATTATCGGGCTAAGCTATCTCCTGCGCCAGGGCGCGCCGACTCCCGAGCAAAGCGAACGCCTGGACAAGATAGACGCTTCCGCCCAGCACCTGTTATCCATCATTAACGACATCCTGGACCTGTCGAAGATCGAGGCCGGCCGCCTGGAACTGGAACATATCGATTTCTCGCTGGACGCGATACTGGACCACATCCGTTCGCTGGTTGCCTATCAGGCCCGGCTTAAAGGCTTAAACATCGAAATAGACAATGATGGCGTGCCGCTATGGCTGCGCGGCGACCCGACCCGGTTGCGCCAGGCCATGCTCAATTATGCCGGCAACGCCGTCAAGTTCACCGAACAAGGCACTATCCGGCTGTGCGCCAAGTTATTGGAAGACAGCGGTGACAGCTTGTTGGTGCGTTTCGAAGTACAGGATTCAGGCATCGGCATCGCGGAAGAAAACCAGCCCATGCTGTTCGACACGTTCACCCAGGCCGATATTTCCACCACCCGCAAATACGGCGGCACCGGACTGGGCTTGGCCATCACCCGTCGCCTTGCCGAGATCATGGGCGGCGAGGCCGGTGTCGAAAGTACCCAAGGCCAAGGCAGCACCTTCTGGTTTACCGTCAGGCTCCAGCGCGGCCACGGCGTGATGCTTAGCGAAACCAGGCAACAACCGGCGAACGCCGAGCTCATGCTGCGCCGGAATCATGCCGGCGCCCGTTTGCTGTTGGCGGAAGATAACCCGATCAACCGGGAAGTGGCGCTGGAACTGCTGCACGGGATCGGCCTGTCGGTGGATACGGCGGAAAACGGCCGCGTCGCCGTGGAGAAAGTCCATGCAAATACCTATGACCTGGTGCTGATGGATGTGCAGATGCCGATAATGGATGGCCTGGCGGCGACCCGGTTGATTCGCGCCACGCCGGACTACGCACCCTTGCCGATCCTGGCGATGACGGCCAATGCCTTTGACGAAGACCGCCGCCATTGCCTCGCGGTCGGCATGAACGATTTTGTCGCCAAGCCGGTCATCCCGGAAGTTCTTTACGCCACGCTGCTGCGTTGGCTGCCGCGCAATGCGCCAAACCTCCCGCCGGCAAATTTACCGCTCTCGCCGGCGGAATTCATGCCGGACACGGCGGCGAACCGGCTGCCCGGCATACCGGGGCTGGAGACTGCGCCAAGCCTTGCCGCAGTCAGGGGCGATGCCGCAAAATACCGGCGGATTTTACGGCTGTTTGCCGACACGCATAGCGACGACATGAAGCGCATACAGGAAAACCTGGTTGGCGGGAATTTACAACAGGCCAGGCATTTGGCGCATACCCTGAAAGGCGCCGCCGCCACGTTGGGCGCTCGCCATGTTGCAGACCTGGCTGCCCGGCTGGATACGGCCTTGCACCGGAACGCCGGTGTTGACGAATGCATCGCGTTGGCCCGGCTGTGCGACCGCGAATTGACGCAGTTGGTCCAGGATATTCAAACCCAGGCCGGGGACCTTACACCCGCCGAAGACACCGGCAAGCCTGTCGATCCTGAACGCATAACACAGGTTCTCGCGGAACTGGAATACCTGCTTGCCGATGACAACGCCCGCGCCAGCCGTTTGGCCAGGGAATCCGCCGACCTGCTGCGGGCAAAATTGGGCAGCCGCTATGCCGGCTTCACTCACCAAATAGACTTATTCGATTATGAAGGTGCGCTGGAAACATTACGGGGGATAAGCCAGACGGGGCAGGATTCTTAACGTCATCAGAGCGCGGATCGCAGGTGTTGGTAGGGTGCGCACCGCGTACTTTTTGAAGCTATCTAAAAACTGCAAGCATTCAGCTAAAAATAACTTATCTAGACAACTTATCGTTCACGCATCACAAGAGTTTGGAGCCTTAATAAATTAACATTGTAATTCATAGCACTGCATAAGCATCATACCTGGAATCATGAGCAAAGGATCAGGTTTTGGGTGACGTTTAATGGCTCTGGACCTGGCCGGTCCTTTCGTCATTGCTTCCTACGTAGAAGCATCATTCGGACCACTTACCGATAAATTAATAATGCTTTAGTTCTACCGGACACGTCAGTAGAATGCTGGCTTTCTAATTTAATAATATGAGGAAAAGATAATGAAAAAAATAAATCCAGCGACAGTATTATTAGGTTTATCACTATTTGGAAGCGCTGTTTATGCCGATGTCGCCTTGCAATCTAAAGAAGACGTACAAGGCGCTTGGAAGCTGCAATACACCAAAAACTCTTTAAATGATAAACAAGCCATCAACCGCGAAGATACTTGGGTATTTAAAGACGGCAAGGTAGCGATCCTGCATATTCCTCGCGAAGGAAGCTATTACGACCAGCCTCCCGTAGCTTACGATATAGAAGACGGCAAGTTAAAAGTCGCGATTATAGGCGGCAGCAGGTTTGACCTGTTTACCGTAGTGGAAAAAGACGACAAAAATATGACCCTGAAAGGGAAATATGGCAACTATTACTACTTCAGTAAAAAATAGTAACTACTCAGCCCTTTGCCAAGTTACCTGATTTATACTCGCTCTTTGACCGGTGTAGGGCGCGCCGCGCGCGCCTTCTCCGATACTTGGGGCAACCTACCAATCCGTTGGCGCGCGCAGCACGCCCTACAATAGACACCTTTGCCCAAACTGAAGCGGGCTAAGTAGTTACAAAAAATAACAGGCGCTTGGATTAAAGTATATCGGCATAGGTTTACAACACATCACGGCCGACAGACAAAGCCGCTAAGCTTTTTCGACTCAGGCGAACTATAACACAGATAATCCAAGAGCTTACGGCTTGTGTAAGCTCTTTTTATAGCTATTCAGCCCCTTGCTGTAGGGCGTGCCGCGCGCCATCAATGAACCAGCACCTTATCCACGCGCCGGAGAAGGCGCGCACGGCACGCTTCAGGCAAGGAGCTGAATAGTTACCTCTTTTTTTATGCTTGCGTTTTCCCGCCTACAGGCTGTAGCCTTCAAAAATAAATGTAACTCGTTTTTCTCTTCCCGCGAACAAAACCAGCGCCATTGGCTATCGGGAATTGCGGATGCAAGAAGCTGTGCCGGATAATCGCTTTTGTTTAACGTATAATGCCGCCAAAGCCTGTATCCAGGCGCATACCTTATCGAGTCTCTATCCATGATCAATATCGGCAAAATCAATAAACTGAATGTAGTTAAACAGCAAGGCGCTGATGTCTATTTGGATGACGGCACCTCAGGCAAGGTGTTGCTGGCCGACAAACGACTGCCGGCAAACTGCGGCATAGGCGATACGCTGGATGTCTTTGTTTATGCCGATGCCGAAGGTCATCTTGCAGCCACGGCTAAAATGCCGCTGGCCCAGGTCGATGAGATTGCCTGGTTGAAAGTCGTTTCCGTTAATTATACCGGCGCTTTCCTGGATTGGGGCTTGCCCAAGGATTTGCTCGTGCCGTTCGGCGAGCAGCACCATGAGATGGTGGTCGGCGAATATTACCTCGTTAAATTATTTCTTGACGAGCAAAACCGCATTGCCGCGACGACGAAGATTAATCGCTTCATCGAGGATACCTCGGTTTATTTTAAACCGGGACAAAAGGTGTCGCTGTTAATCGCGGACACCACGGATCTCGGCATAAAAGCGATCATCAATCATACACACTGGGGCATGTTGTATCAAAACGAGCTGTTCCAGCCTATCCGTAAAGGGCAAAAGCTGGACGGCTACATTAAGCAGGTCAGGGACGACTATAAAATCGACTTGACGCTGCATGAGCCCGGTTATGCTAAGGTCGAATCGTTGACGGAAAAAATTTTGGCGCAACTTGAAGCCAATAACGGCGTATTATTACTGAGCGATAAAAGCCCGCCGGACGCTATTTACGCCGCTTTCGGCGTCAGCAAGAAAGTCTTCAAGCAGGCCATCGGCGCATTGTATAAAGATCACAAAATCACCCTTGATAAAACCGGGATCAGATTGGTTTGACGTAACCTTACTACCAGGAGCCATTATGTATAAAGCTATCGGCTATGCCGCTCATACCCACACCTCCCCGCTCGTGCCGTTTAACTTTGAACGCCGCGACCTTGGCCCGAACGATGTCCAGATCGAGATTCTCTACTGCGGCATATGCCACTCCGATATTCATCAGGTGCGCAATGAATGGGGAGGCTCGACCTTCCCTATGGTGCCGGGACATGAAATTGTCGGCAAGGTAAGCCAGGTCGGCAGTGCAGTCACCGATTTTAAT
>SCST01000140.1 GCA_004299465.1 Methylovulum sp.
TACATGGCATTAGCAGTTCCAACTTTTGTAGTGTTTTTATTTGATTACCGGAAAACCTCATTTCGATTTTTCTGCTACAGGCCTTATTAAACATGGTTTGTAGCATTTTCGGTCAGGCACTAATTAGGTTTTAAAGATGTGTGTGAAATTGTTTATGCAATAGCCGGTAGTCCCTACAAATCAATACAGGTTGATTTTTATCAAGTATCCACAGAGGAGGTATGTGGCAAGAACACTCCGACAAAACCATCGCTTCCCTAAAGTCCGCGCAGAGGCGTTACGAAAAATCATGCACCCGCTTGCTGTCTTTTATAGCGAACCGATGAATAAACCGATAAGCCGATCAACACCGCACCGATCAGGCCTGTCACCACTTCAGGAACAGGGTACGTCATGCTGACCAGCATAATAGCGGCCAGTGAGCCGATCGCATAATGCGCGCCGTGTTCGAGAAAAACATATTCGTCCAGCGTGCCTTTGCGCACCAGGTACACCGTCAGGCTCCTGACAAACATGGCGCCTATCGCCAAACCCAGCATGATAATGACGACATCCTGCGTAATCGCGAACGCACCGATAACACCGTCGAATGAAAACGAGGCGTCCAGCACTTCCAGGTACAAAAAACTCATGACGCTGCCTTTTTTAAGCACATCCGCGAGGTCTTCGCCCTCTTCCTCATCTTCAAACAGGGTTGACAGGCTGTCTACGATAACAAACAGGATGACCCCGGAAACGCCGGCGACCAGGGCCTCCAGGCGAATCGCCCCGGGCAGCCAATGCTGGGTGATTAACAGCAGCGCCAGCGCCAAAATGATTTCAATCGATTCAAGTTTCCCGAACGACGCTATTTTTTCTTCTATTTTACCCAGCCAGTGCAGTTCCTTGCCTTCATCAAAGATAAATGAAAAAAACACCATCAACAGGAACATGCCGCCGAAAGCTGCAATCTGGACATGGGAAGCATCCAAATGTTTGGCATAGGTCTCAGGGTCATGTAGGGCCATATTGCTTACGCCGATAAAATCAATACCGGTAGCCGCCGCGACGATCGCGACAGGAAATAATAAGCGCATGCCGAAAACGGCAATTAATATCCCCCAGGTTAAAAAGTAGCGCTGCCAACGCTCATCCATGCGTTTTAATATCGATGCGTTGACCACCGCATTGTCAAATGACAGGCTGACTTCCAAAACGCCCAGGATAATCGCGATAAAAGCCCCGATTACCCCTCCCCAATAAAACGCTGCCGCCAAACAAAGCGCTGTGATAATAATAGAAAGACGAAAATGCTGCATGCGATGCCTCTTGAATTAGTAAATGGTAGCCGGCAACTATAAGTGTATTGATATTAAAATCAATATTAATTGTTTCATAAGTGCTTGCACTAGAATGGCCTCTTCGTTAAATAAATTCGGCAAGCACTTATGAAACACACATAGCTTATTAAATAGGTATTACAATCCCAAAAGTTCTTGCGCAGTGCTCTGAATATGCTGTGCAAGAACTTTTGGGATTGTAATACTTGCGGCAATGTTATTGCGTATAGCTTACTCAGTATCACGCTCATAATTCAATTTTATTCTTTGCGATGTGCCGGTTTGCGTTTCCACATTCACGGTAGAAGTCAATTTGCGCTTAAATACCAGCACGGCCTGTTTATTGAACAGGCCGACCTTTGTGCCGACATAAAATTCCGGCGTCAGGTATTGACCTACTGAAACCAGCGTATCCTGTAGCGTTTCACCTTCCTGGACATCAAATTCATCGATACCCAGTTGCTCGGCAATCCAGGATGCCTGCCTTGCGCCGTAAGACAGCGCCGCACTGGCAACCATATTGCTTTCCGATTTACTCACCTGGTTTAACGGCCGCCCCGTAACCAGATAGGCCAACGCATCCGCTTCCGCCAACGGCGGCTCGGAAGATATACGCGTTTGCGGCGACTTTAAAGGGCCGGTCACGTTCAGGATCGCCGTCACTTTCCTGTTATTTGACAGGCGTATGGCTTCAACATCCAGCCACGGATTATCGGCAGGCCCATTAAATATGAAGCGGCCTTTGCGCACGCTAAGCGCCTGCCCGTAACTCTTGTAACTGGCCTTATTCATATCCACATTGCCTTGCATAAACATGACGCCGCGCGCATTAGTGACCTTCAACCTGCCCGACAGCTTGGTTTGCAAGCCCTGCCCCGAAAAACTGACGTCTTTGCCCAGCTCCAGCGCTATATCGGCATCAATAGCGGCGCTTACCGGTATTTCCCGCTCATGCGGCGGCGCGCCGATAATTGTTTCATCGCCGCTGACTTTTACCGCATTTTCAGGAAGTTGCTTGAGCTGTACAGCCGCCTTCGGAATGTCTATTTGTCCGCTGACCTTGCCTTTGTTCCCGGCATAAACTATTTTCAAATCCGGCGAAACCGCTATTTGCGCTTCCGGGATCCTGAGCACCTCAAAATTCTCTCCCGTCAGCATTAATTCGACAGGCCAGCCGGATTGCGCCTGCAGCAACAGGAAACCATCGAGATTGACGGTCCCGGCGCCCGATTTCGCCGACGCTTCCAGTTGAATGCGTTCGGCATTTTCACCGGCAGCCGATGCCTTCAGGTTAATATCCCGCAGTTCAATGCCCAATTCACCAATATCGGCCTCGGCTTTAGCCACATCAACCGCGCCACTGAGCAGCGGTTTTTGTACCGTGCCCGCCACCGCCACATCAGCCTGCATTTTCCCCTTGAGGCCGGATATTTGCCGCGGCATCAAGGGTTCTATCAATGCGGCATCGGCGAGCGATGCCGTTACCCGCCCGGACAGGTTTTGCGTAGCAATATCCAGCTCCAGTTTGGCGCGGCAATAATCCTGTCTTGCCAACGCCAGGTCAAGATCGGCCGACAAGCTGTCGCCATAGAGCCTGCCCGTTAACGACGATGCGCCTAATGCGGTTTTGGCTGCGGCAGTCTGCCATTGCAAAAAAATATTGCCGGGCGCCATATCAAACCGGTAGCGTCCTGAATACCTGTTTTTCTGCCGCTGTATATCGACATCGCCGTTAATCACGCCATTTGTTACATCGATTTGCTTCGGCAGGTAAGCCTGCGCCAAGCCAAGCGGAAATTCTGAAACGTTCAATTTAAAAGCCAGGTCGCCGCTTGCGGCATACCGGCCTTCAGCGCACAGGAAAGCCGATTGCCGCACCAGGCAAACGGTATCGAAAGCCGCATAAAAACCGGCTGCTGTTTGCCCGGCGCGTATGGCTACGCTGTTATGCGCGGGCATCAGCCGCCACAATCCCGCCTCCCGGCTGTCCAGTTCCAGCCGGGCAAGACCACCGGCCCAGTCCTGCCCGTTAAGACGGCCGCTTAATGCCAAGGATATGCCGCCGCGCGGCGTCGTGATGTCGGCGTTAACGCCATGCTGCGCCAGCGTGCCCACGGCTCCGGCACTGGCCTGTGTGATGGCGAGCGCGCCAATTTTAACGGCATCGGCTGACAGCGTTATTTGGGAGGCTTTTTGTCCACCCTGCTGATAATCGACATCGACGGCTAACAGCTCTGCACCGTATTCGCCGAAATACAAACGCCGGCCCTTGGCCGCAAACAGTACCGTCGGTTTTTCCCAATCCCCCTGTACTGTGCCCTGCCCTTGCAGATTACCGCCAAGATTCGGCCACAATGTCTCCAAAGCCGGCATATCGACAGCCACATTAAGCTTTGACTGCGCTTGCGCTTGCTCTAGCGCTAGCGTACCGTCTATTTTAAGCCGGTTAAGGCCGGAAGCGATATGCAAGCCGTCAACCTTAAGCTGGTCGCCGTTTAACTGCAATTTACCGCCGGCATTAACAGGATGGCCGCGCAACTGCCCCGACAACTGCTTGATGTCGGCATCCAGTTGCAGCGCATTTGCAGCCAGACTGCCTTTAAGATAGCTACTGAACGACAGCTTGCCGGGCAATTCAGGCACGACCAGGCCTAAATTGAAATCCTGCCCGCTTGCGCTCAGTTCAAAAGCCGGCGCATCCTGCCACGATACCTTGCCGGCAAGCTCAAACAAGCCGGTCTTTGATGTCAGCACCAGTTTTTCGATAGTCGCCGCCGTCTTCCCGCCCTTGCCGTTAAACGTTAATACAGCCTCCGGCATAGTGTGCCGCGATAACTGCGCGTTGACGGCAAGCCGGTAATCATCGAGGCTGCCCGCCAGCTCGAAATGGCCTTGTTCGCTATTGACCTGCGGCGTAGCGCCTGTTATCGGCCAACGAAACCGGCTCCAGTCGCCGACGGCTTTTATATGCGGCAGTTCCGGCAAATGTTCCAACTCGCCGCTTAACACCAGTTTGAACGGTGACGACAGCCGGTTATCGAAAAACAGGCTGTGCAAATCGCCATTGATCGTCGTAGCGCCTTGCCATACACCATAGCCTTCGGCGTTAACTTGCCAATCTGCTTGCAGGCTAACGGGAAAGCCGGCATCCAAACCGACCTGTCCCTGTAGAGTCGCCGTGATTTCCCGGCTATTGACGGCCAGGCTATGAATCTTGATCCGGTTATGTTCAGACGCCGCCGATACCACCAGTTTTTCGATACGGTAAACCTGGTTGTCTATGTCCAGCTTAACATCCGTCAACACGATCTGTTCGATGATGAATTGCAGCGGCACGGACAAACCGGCATCCCAATCAAGGCTTGATTTTTGCTGGTCCTTAGCCGTGCGGATATTCAGTGTCAATCCGTCGATGCTGAGGTCGGCAATGTTTAGCGTCGTCCCCCAAAACAACGCTCTAGCCCGCCACGCGAAAACCGCGTGTTTAAGCGCTACCGTTTCAGTAGCGCCGTGATAACGGACGCCGGTTAACTCAATACGCTCAAGCAAGCTGCCCTGAATAGTCTCGACTGAGACGGGCAGCGCCGGATTTGAAAATAGCCTTTGCAACAGCCAACGGCTGCCGGTTTCAGTACCGGTCAAGCCCAGCAACCCGGCAAGTATTACCAACACCGGCAATACCGCATACAGCGCAATACGCCGCATCATAGCCTTGCGCCCGCGGCAAAATGAATCTGGAATGACGAATCCGACTCATCGAGCGGCAAGGCCAGGTCCACGCGCACCGGCCCGATAGGCGAATACCATCTTAGCCCCAGACCGGCGCCGGTTTTCAACTGGATAGCATCGAGATTGAAGGCATTGCCGGTATCGATAAAAGCGGCGACACCCCAATCCTCGAAAACAGCCTGTTCGTACTCGACGCTGAACACGCTTAAGAATGTGCCGCCTTCCACGGTGCCCAGACTGTCTTTAGGGCCTAATTCCTTGTACGCATAGCCGCGAACGCTGTTGATACCGCCGGCATAAAACCGGTATGTCGTCGGCAATTTAGCGAACGGCTCAACCAGCGTTGCACCCAGCTCGGTCCGGCCTACCCATTTGCCGCTATCGCTCCAGAACGCAGGCAGTATCCATACCGCTGACAAAGCACCCTGTAGATAACTGACCTCGGACAAGGGGTTTTTATAACTGCCGCTGACATCGAACTGCGTCCGGTATCCCTTGGTCGGGCGCAGCACGTTATCGGAAACGGAGCGCAACCAACTGGCGCCCGGCGCCAATACCAGGGTGCGCCCTGAACTGGTCCCGGTATCGAAATCTTCAAAGCTGTAGTCTATAAACAGTGTCTGCTTCCAGCCGCTATCGAAAGCGTGTTTCAAGCGCGCAGAAAGCTTGCCGGTATCGGAGCGATAACTGTCGGTATCCTCATATTTAAGGCCGCCGCCAAAACTGAACGCATCCTGGGCGGGATTAGCCAAAGGCACCGTGTATTCAACATCAGCCGTCGATAACACCGGCGACAGTTCAATATTGGCCGTCAAAAAATGCCCGTACCGATTCAAGCGCCGATTAATATAGGTCGCGCTGCCCAAAGGGCCTATATCGGTATCAAAGCCTGCGCCGAAACCGTAATGATGCCTGATCTTGGGCTGCAAGCTAATCGTCACGGGTACGCGTTGATTGTCGATATGCTGTAAATCGGGGCGAATATCGATGCTGTCAAAATAACCGCTGTTTGACAATGCCGTATAAGTATTGGCCAAGTGTTCACTGGTATAAAATTCGCCGCTTTTGATGGCCAGGTATTTTTCGACGAACGCCGCCTCCAATACCTGCTGCTTGACGGTCACAGCGCCGAAGCGCATACGCTTCCCGGCGGCAAAAACCAGTTTGACCTGTGCGGTGTTTTGGTCCTTATCGATCAGGAGTTTTTTTTCGGTAAATTCACCATTTAAATAGCCCTGGTCCATCGCTAATGACGCAATGCGGTTTTTCATGCTCTCATACTGGTCATGACGTAGTGGATAGCCGCGTTTTAACAGCAATTTGCCGCGTAATTTCCGGAATTCGTCATCATCGGCCGCATCGCCGGAAATACTAATATCAAGCTCGCTGATGACAGTTTGCGGCCCAGGTTCGACAGCGAATTCGGCGTGCCAGCATTTGTCGTCGATATGCAAGGATTTTTTTACAACGGCGTGGTAATAGCCCAGCGCCCGCATAGCC
>SCST01000014.1 GCA_004299465.1 Methylovulum sp.
GGAAGCCAGGTAGCGATGGCTATTCCCTCGTAATAAAGGCCAATTTACTGATGCCTTCCTTGCGTGCGATCGCCATCGCTTCCGCGACTTTACCATAAGGAACCGCCTCGTCGGCTTGCAGTTGCACGGTGAGTTCCGGGTCGGCTTTCTGCATGTCGCGTAGTTGTTGGCCTAACGTTGCCAGCGGCTGCGGTTTTTCATTCAAGGTGATATTGCCTTGGGCATCAATCTCAAGGGCGGCCAGGTGCTTTTCTGGCGCCGGGTCGGTTTTCTCGGTTTTCGGCAGGTTGACATGCACGGCCTGGGTCAGCAGCGGTGCCGTGACGATGAAGACCACCAGCAATACCAGCATCACGTCAACCAGCGGCGTGACATTGATTTCGCTCATCGCTTCGCGGTCGGACGACGAATCGGTCTTGAATCCCATCATTATTCTCCTGCATTGGCTTTGAGTCCGGCTTTAACGGCCAGGTTAAGAAAATCGGTCGCGAAATACTCCAGCTCGGCTTCGGACAATTTGATGCTGCGTATAAAAAAATTATAGGCCAGCACCGCCGGGATAGCCGCGGCAATGCCGATGGCCGTGGTTATCAACGCTTCGCCTATCGGGCCCGCGACGACATCGAGGCTGGCGGACTTGGCCTCGCTGATGCTTTGCAGCGCATGCATGATGCCCCATACCGTCCCGAACAGGCCGACGAAAGGCGAAGTGCTGCCGATACTGGCGAGCAGAGAAAGCCCTTGTTCGAGGTTTTTGCGCTCCTTGCTGATTTGCTGGCGCAAGGAGCGTTCCAGGATCGACTGGATATCGCCGCTCAGTTCGAGCATCGTCGGCGTGTTATTGCGCACATCGCTTAGCGCATGGAAACCGACGCCGGCGATGCGTCCCAATGAACTGGAATCCTGCTCGAGAGCGGCCGCCGAGCCAAGGTCGCTTGCGGCCCAGAATTTATCGGCATACGCGCGGTTGCGGCGGTTGATCGTCCAGATCATCCAGCTTTTAAAAAAAATCATTGTCCAGGTAATGATTGAAAAACCGATCAGTATCCATAAGGTGATTTGTACGATATTGGTGGAAGATATTTGTATCATTAGCGATCCTTAGTGTTTAAATTTGAAAGTAACCGGGACCCTGACCCAGTCGTCGACGGTTTTGTCGCCTTGATGGGCAGGAATGAAGCGCCAAGTCTTGACCTGTTCTACGGCTGAGTCGTCCAATACCTCATGTCCGCTACTGCGGGCTATTTTGACGTTTCCGGCTGAACCGTTGGCCAGCACGCGTATTTCCAGTATCACGGTGCCTTCCCATTGCCGTACCTGCGCAATACGCGGATAGTGCGTCGGCGGGTTGTTTAACGACGGCGACGAGTAGACGGCCTTGACCAGCGGCGCCGGAGCGGACGGTTTGGCGGCGACCTTCGTTGG
>SCST01000141.1 GCA_004299465.1 Methylovulum sp.
GCGAAAGCACTTATGAAACACACATAACTTATTGAATGGGTATTACAATCCCAAAAGTTCTTGCGCAGTACCCTGAATATACTGTGCAAGAACTTTTGGGATTGTAATATATCCCTAACGACTCTGCCGGGCTGCATGGGATGCGCCCTGTAACCCTCATCGTTGATAACAACTCATTAATCGATATGAAAAACCTAGACATCAACTATCAACTCGAAAAACTGATAAAAATCGGTGTCGCTTTATCATCCGAGATAAACGCCAATTTGTTGTTGGAAATGATAGTGCAGGGCGCCAAAGAGATTACCAATGCAGATGGCGGCACGTTATACCGTATTTATGACAATGTTATAAAAATGGAAATCGTGCATTCTGACAGCTTGGGTATCAAGTTAGGCGGAAATTCAGGTCAGCCGGTCAACATGCCCGACATCCCGCTTTATCTTGCAGACGGCTCACCCAATTTAAAAAATGTCGTCAGTTGTTCTTATCATGGCAACAAAACCATCAACATCATTGATGCCTATAACGATCAAGCCTATGATTTCTCGGGGACAAAAGCCTTCGATCGCCAGAACAACTACCGATCGAAGTCCTTTCTTGCCGTGCCGATGAAAAGTCATGAGGGCGATACCATCGGCATATTGCAACTCATTAATTCAATAGATAAAACTGATAACAGTGTCAGCGGCTTCGACGCCGTATCCCAGCATATTACCGAAGCGCTGGCCTCCCAGGCCGCTATCGTACTCATCAAGCAACGTTTAATCGCCGATTTGGAAAACATGTTTGAATCATTGATCCAGCTCATCGCGACGGCTATTGACGATAAATCGCCGCATACCGGCGGGCATTGCCGAAGGGTGCCGGAGTTGACGATGATGCTGGCCGAAGCGGCGCACAATACCCAACAAGGCTACCTGAAAGATTTCGTTATGACCGATGCCGACCGCTATGAACTTAAAATAGCCGGCTGGCTGCATGATTGCGGGAAAATAACCACGCCTGAATTTGTCATTGACAAGGCCACCAAGCTGCAAACTATTTTTGACCGGATTACATTGATCGAAACGCGTTTTGAGGTATTAAAGCGCGACCAGGAAATTGTAATGCTCAAACAACAGCTCCTCGCCTTGGAAAAAGGAGAAATGCCTGACGCCTGCATTGAACGACGTTATTTTGACGCTATGGCGCAAATTAATGACGACCTGGCTTTTATCAGGAGGGCAAATACCGGCGGAGAATTTATGGCGCCCGATGACCAGGAGCGGATAAGTGCATTAAACCAAAAGACATGGTGCTTAAATGGCGAAGTGCTGCCGCTGTTGTCTGACAATGAAGCCTATAACTTGAACATTGCCAGGGGCACATTGACGACGGAAGAGAGGGATATTATTAACCACCATATTGTCGCCACCATTGCGATGCTGAAAAAAATCACCTTTCCAAAGCACTTGAAAAATGTGCCTGAATACGCAGGCGGACATCATGAAAAAATGGACGGCACAGGCTATCCCAAAGGCTTGTGTCGTGAGGATATGTCCATCCAGGCCAGGACAATGGCGATAGCCGATATTTTTGAAGCGTTAACGGCAAAGGACAGGCCTTACAAGCTTGGCAAAAAGCTTTCCGAAGCGCTGCTTATCTTAAAAAAAATGAAGGAAAATCAACATATTGACCCGGATCTGTATGATGCGTTTATCAACCATAAAGTCTACAAACGTTATGCGGAACAATTCCTGGATGACTATCAAAACGATGTGGATTGAAAGCGATTCGCTAAGGAATAAGCATGAAACAAGTTCGGCAACGGGTAACTATTTAGCGCCTTAGTGTAGGGCGTGCTGTGCGCGCCATCAACGGACAGGCGCGTTTTACCCACACGCCGGAGAAGGCGCGCGCAGCACGCCCTACGCTTCAGGCAAGGATCTGAATAGTTACGGCACAACTGTAGGTGCGACAGATTCGCATCGTGCGGATACCCTCTGGGGCATAAATACGGTATCTACATAAAAAAACTGCAACTGATTATTCAGTTGCAGGAGCCGCTGCAAATCCGGTTTAAAAAACGAAATTGAGTGTCGAGACGGTGTACCCAACCGCCGATCGGTAGTGCGGGCAAGGCAGCCGTCACGAAAATCGTTTAACAAAAATTCTGACAAAAACGGTAGCGGGAACAGTATCGCCGAGAAACCTGTTATAAAGTTTTTCAATGTCATTAAATGAGAGAAAGGCATAGACGCCGAAACCTTTAGCACAGGTAAATTCGGCGCTCAAGATTTCAATAAAGTCTGTTCTTTCTACAACCGGTAATGTTGTTGGTGTTGAAGTGTTCATTTCGTACTCCTGATGGATTTTTGACAATTATTTAATGAGCATTTTTGGTGCCATATCGGATAAGTCAGGCAATGACCATCGTATGAATAGCATTGCCTTGGCTTGTTTTTCGGCATGATGCGTCAATTCTTTATTTTTTTAGTCAACTATTAAGGCTTGAATCTAAGGATAAGGTAAAAAACCGCTTTCCTGAAACCTTGGCGACAGTTTGAAGAAAAAGTTGAAGTGATGCAGTGAAATATCAACATGGCAGTAGGCTATTTTGCCCGCTGAGTCGCTTCCAGGTGCAGCGGTAGCCCTACTCCTAAATAGGCAGGGCGAATCGGCAGTCAGCGTGTCGGCTGCCTGATGCGCATTGTTTTGTTAACGACCAAAGCCATCACCGGGGACAAGTGGCTACGCTGTTGCCGCAACAGGGCCGGGAACGGTGGCTTAACCGATTATTAGCATTGATACCGAATGAGGCCGCGGCCTGCCGTGCGTTCTTGCAGCATCAATAATCGCCCGGAGTCGTTGAATTTATGCCCGTAGCGAACTGAAGCCTGCGGCTTGAATGGCGGCAGGGTTTATGTAACCATTACATTACCGCCGATGATACATTATGTGAGCGGCCTTATGGGTTGTATCCCGATCCAAGGTGCTCAACTGGGTCCACGATAGTCAAGAAGATAAGTTCATGCAGAGATATTTGCGTCCATGAGCGGCTACCTGCTGATCGTCAATGTCGGTAGTACGTCGATAAAATCACGATTATTCACCACTGATTTACAAACCGATGCGGCATTAACGGCGGATTACGGCACTGCCGTGGGGCTGGCTGTTGAAGGCAGGGATATTCATGGCGAGCCGGTTGAGCAATACATAGCCGAGGCTCATGACACAAGCTCGGCGTTGGCCGTGGTGCTGAATCAATGGCGGCTGATGATTGCCGCAAACAGCCTGCCGCTTGCGGCAATAGGCCATCGTATCGTCCACGGCGCTGGCTGGTTCGATACGGTAACGCCCATCACTGCCAATGTCCTTGAGCGTTTGGAGCAATTGGATCATTACGCGCCGCTGCATAACCCGTTCAACCGCTTGGGCGTCATAATAGCGGCCGGGTTTTTCCCCGATGTCCGGCAATTTGCGCTATTCGATACCGCTTTTCATCGCAGCATCCCTGAGTATGCGGGACGTTACGCCATACCCTCGCGCTTATCCGAAAAAGTTGATTTTTACCGCTACGGGTTTCACGGTATTTCGTGCCGGCATAGTTTATCAGCTGCAGCCGAACTGCTGGCCTGTGACCCGTCCGGCCTGAACCTTATCGTGCTGCATCTCGGCGGCGGTGCCAGCGCTACGGCGATTCGAGCAGGCCTCAGTATCGATACGTCAATGGGCTTTTCGCCTACAGAAGGCTTGATGATGGCGGGGCGTTGCGGTGATCTGGACCCGATGATCATGCTGGCTTTGCAACGGGAAGGCATGACGCCGGAGCAATTGGATGATTTGCTCAATCATCAGAGCGGCTTGCTCGGTATTTGCGGCGATACCGATATGCGCAGCATTTTACAGAAAGCAGGACAAGACGATGCGACAGCGATGCTCGCGATTGACATGTATTGTTACCGGATAAAAAAATATATCGGCGCCTATTGTGCGATATTAGGCGAGGTCTCGGCATTGGTATTCACCGGCGGTATCGGTGAGCATGCACCCTTGATTCGCGACAAAATATTGACAGGCCTCGATAGACTGGGTTTTGTTATGGACAGGCAAGCCAATCTGCGACAGATGAGTCAAAATAGCGACATCAGCGATGCCGGTAGCCGCTCCCGTATTTTGGTGATTCATGCCGAGGAAGAGCGTGTCTGTGCGCAACAAATTTTAAATTTTCTGGACGAGACGTCCGACCATGAGCCAAGAGGATAGTAAAAGTGCAACCAAGTCATCAAGATTTTCAATTGTCTGCCGAGCTGCTGGAACGTATGGATGCCTATTGGCGGGCTGCAAATTACCTTTCGGTCGGGCAAATTTATTTGCTCGATAATCCCTTGCTCAAAGAGCCGCTGACGCTGGAGCATATCAAGCCGCGTTTGTTGGGGCATTGGGGCACTACGCCGGGCTTGAACTTTATCAACGTTCATTTAAACCGGCTGATAAAAGCCTATGAGCTCAACATGATGATGATTTGCGGCCCCGGCCACGGTGGTCCGGCCATGCTGGCAAACGGTTGGCTGGAAGGCACCTACAGCGAATATTATCCGAGCATTTCGCTGGATAAAGACGGCATGAAGGCCTTGTTTAAGCAGTTTTCGTTTCCCGGCGGGGTTCCCAGCCATGTCGCGCCGGAAACGCCGGGCTCGATTCATGAAGGCGGCGAATTGGGCTATGCACTGTCGCATGCTTACGGTACGGTTTTCGATAATCCCGACTTGATTACCTGTTGCGTGGTCGGCGATGGTGAAGCCGAAACGGGGCCGATGGCCGCCGCCTGGCATTCCAATAAATTCCTGAATCCTGTGCGTGACGGCGCGGTATTGCCGATTTTGCACCTGAACGGCTATAAAATTGCCAACCCGACGCTGCTTAGCCGCATTGATGAGGATGAGTTACTGCAATTATTTGAAGGCTACGGTTACCGGCCTTATTTGGTCGAGGGCAATGATCCCGAGATTGTCCACACACGAATGGCGAGTGTGCTCGACCAGTGCCTGGATGAAATTAAAACGATTCAACAGCTGGCGCGTAGCGCTGAACTCGAGCCGGCCAAGCGTCCGACCTGGCCTATGGTCATCATG
This sequence comes from Methylovulum sp., assembly GCA_004299465.1. GTDB lineage: Bacteria > Pseudomonadota > Gammaproteobacteria > Methylococcales > Methylomonadaceae > Methylovulum. Next base: position 5,118 of record SCST01000141.1, read on the forward strand.
CGCACACCCAAAGGCTGGACCGGTCCCGCCAGTGTGGACGGCAAGAAGACCGAGGATTTTTGGCGTTCCCATCAAGTGCCGCTGGCCAATCTGGCGGAAAACCCTGAACATGTCGTTCTGCTTGAGCGCTGGCTGAAAAGCTATCGTCCTGATGAATTATTCGATGAACACGGTACGCCGCTGCCGGAATTGCTGGAATTGGCCCCGGTCGGACATCAACGCATGAGCGACAACCCTCATGCCAACGGCGGTTTGCTATTGCGCGATTTACGGTTGCCGGATTACCGGCATTACGCCGTAGAGGTGCCGTTGCCTGGTGCCGTGGATGCCGAAGCGACGCGCGTGATGGGGCGCTTTCTCAGGGATGTGATGAAAAATAACCTGGACCAGGGTAATTTCCGTATTTTCGGGCCGGACGAAACGGCGTCGAATCGTTGGGACGATGTGTTTGATGTCACGGCGCGCGTCTGGATGGAAAAGATATTGCCGGAAGATACGCATCTTGCGCAGGACGGCCGCGTCATGGAGATACTCAGCGAGCATACCTGCCAGGGTTGGCTGGAAGGCTATCTGCTGACCGGACGACATGGTTTCTTCTCGTGCTACGAGGCGTTTATCCATATTGTCGATTCGATGTTCAACCAGCATGCGAAATGGCTGAAAACCTGTAACCGCATACCCTGGCGGCGGCCGGTGGCGTCGTTGAATTACCTGTTGACCTCCCATGTCTGGCGGCAGGATCACAACGGCTTTTCGCACCAGGATCCGGGTTTTATCGATCATGTCGTTAATAAAAAAGCCGAAGTGATTCGCGTCTACCTGCCGCCCGATGCCAATACGCTGCTGGCGGTAACCGATCACGTCCTGCGCAGCCGTAACTATGTCAATGTTATTGTCGCCGGCAAACAGCCCGCTCCGCAATGGCTGACGATGGATGCTGCGATGAAGCATTGCGAGGCGGGTATCGGGGTTTGGGAATGGGCCAGCAATGATTACGGCGAAGAGCCGGATGTCGTGATGGCCTGCGCCGGCGATGTGCCTACCTTGGAAACGCTGGCTGCCGTCGATATTCTGCGCAATAAAGTGCCGGATTTAAAAATCCGCGTCATTAATGTCGTTAACCTGATGCGCCTGCAGCCGACCAGCGAGCATCCTAACGGCTTATCGGACCGTGATTTTGATGAGCTGTTTACCAAAAACAAGCCGATCGTGTTCGCCTACCACGGCTATCCGTGGCTGATTCACCGCTTGGCTTACCGCCGCGCCAATCATGCCAATTTGCATGTGCGCGGCTATAAAGAGGAAGGTACGACATCGACGCCTTTCGATATGGTGGTCATGAACGACATGGACAGGTTTCACCTGGCCGCCGATGTGATAGACCGCGTGCCGCGTTTACGGAACCATACGGTATATCTCAAGCAATATATCCGCGATAAACTGATCGACCATAAACAATATATTTATAAACATGGTGAAGACATGCCGGAGATACGCAATTGGCAATGGCCTTATGGTACGGCTGCCGTAGAAACGAATGATGACGATACCGATGAATAAGCGTTTATCTCGGCGATAAACCACGGCGGTACATTGCGGTCGGCATCGCTTGTCGTTATCGTGAGATTATTAAGCTGCCATTAATATTAAGTTATTTATGATTTACCCAACGTTTGGCATTCATTAACTTGATAGAGGTCGTTATGAAAAAGTTGTTTTTTTTATTCAGCGCAGTTATCGCCGTATTGTTTTCAACATCGTCTTATGCGTCCGGCGGGCATGAAGGGGGGCATCATCATGTCCATTACCGCCCGCATTACCGCGAAGTCGTGAAGTATTACCCCCGGCCTTACCGGGAAGTCATCAGGTATTATCCAAGGCCCCAGCCTTATCGCCGGGTGATAACGTATTATCCGAGACCCAGGCCTTATGTTGAACCGGTGAGAGTTTACCCTCAGCCCGGCTACTATCCGCATCCGCAGTATCAAAGCTATCAAGACCCGCGCTCCACGCAAGGCCTGGCAGGCGGTGTCATCGGTAGTGTTTTCGGCTACCAACTCGGTGGTGGCGACCCTTTGGCAACGGGGCTAGGAGCGGCCGCCGGTTCTTATTTCGGTAATGAAATGTCAGGAAGATAACCGCATTACCGCCCCGCCTTACCTTGCTTCAGTAACTGGCCGACAGGGATTTACGGTTGCTGGAGCAGTCCCAGGGTTTTTTCAGGCAATTCTTGCCTGCTACCGCCTTCAAGATGGATACGGGCGTCGTCGTGCACTGCCGTCATAAAGTTGATCAAGCGCATTTCGTATTGCATTTTTTGTTCAAAATTATCCGCTTCCCACATTTCATTCAGCAAATGCTTGGCATGATGATGAATCGTGAACGCAACGGCTTCGGGCAAATGCGTGTAACTGGCCTGGATTGACGATTTAAGCCGGTCCAGTGCAGACAGGTATTGTTGGTAGTCCTTGATGTCCTGCTTGCATTTGGTCTTGAACATCGCCAATTCAGCATGGTTCTTGGTCCTTAATAACGCAATATCATGCTCCAACTGTATGCTTTTCTTTTTCAATTCATCGGCCAGTGCTTTTTCCGCCAGCACGCGAGCCTGTTTGAGTTTGGCTTGTTGGTCATGGGTGGCCGTTTGCCAACGCAAATTTTCATTTTTGACCGATTGGAAAAGATTAACCAGCGTAAAAATCCAGTCTTTGAATGTGTTCATGATTTAGCCGATGTCGCTATTTTTTGCTGCAATTTTAACAAACCTTCGCCATCCAGCCGCTTACAATAATGGCTGTTTTCCTGTTGCAATTGCTGGAAAGCGGCTTTGGATAGCTGCGGCTTGATTGACAATAGCTCATCAGTAATAGCATTCGATAACGCTTTAATGTGTTTACGGTTGTTTGCGATCAACAGGCGTTTTCTTCTGGTGTCATTGAAGTAATTGATTTGCGCCGTTTGGAAGTGAACTAGGCGGCGAAGCTGGTCCTGTCTATGCTGGATAAATAATAAGCGGCGCTGTGATCGTTGCCCCGCGGAAAAGAAATCGAGACAGGCGCGCAGGATTCGTTTTGCAGCAAGCAACAGGCCGGTTATCGATAACAGCATGAAGGCGCCGAGTAACATGACTTGGCCGATAAACGTGACGCGCTCGGGCGTATCGCTTAGCGATAGCGACAATAATACATCCGCCGAGACAAACAGCGCTAATGCACAGCCTATCAATAATAGGGAAAATTTAATCAGCATAAACAGCAGGCAATCCGGCAATGATTTAACAGTGAATATTGTACCTAAGCCGGCAACGGGCCGACAGCGCTCTCATTGATACTGCAAGCTTGCATTGATGTGCGGTATAATCATCGGCTTATTTTTATCTTCGTGAACCTATGGCCCAGTTTTTTGAAGTTCATCATGAAAATCCGCAGTTGCGATTAATTCATCGCGCTGTCGACATCATTCAGCAGGGCGGCGTCATTGCTTATCCTACGGATTCGTCTTATGCGCTTGCCTGCCATATCGGCGATAAGCAGGCGATGGACAAAATCCGCCGTATCAGGCAGTTAGACGATAAGCATGATTTTACCTTGGTATGCAAGGACCTGACGCAAATATCAACCTTCACAAAAATAGGCAATGATGCGTTCCGGTTAATTAAAGCGTTAACGCCTGGCCCGTTTACGTTCATACTGGATGCGACCAAAGAAGTGCCGCGCAGATTGCAACATCCGAAGAAAAAAACCATAGGCATACGCATTCCCGATCATCCGGTCGCATTGACGCTGTTGCGGGAACTCGATGAAGCCTTGTTC
>SCST01000142.1 GCA_004299465.1 Methylovulum sp.
AGCGCGTTGCTGAAATGGCGATAAAGCTGGCAGGGGTCAATGGCGTTAAAAACACCTCTAATCATTATGAGTTGGAACATATGGCTGAATTGGTTAAGGGGATGCTGCATGACGCGCTGGATTCCTTTGCCAGAATGACCATAGATAACGTATATGTAATTACCGAACGGGATGACAATGTCGACCGTGAATATGATAATGTTCTAAGGCAATTGATTACCCGAATGATGGAAGACCCAAGAAATATTACCAGAACGTTAGATGTGCTCTGGGCGGTTCGTGCATTGGAAAGAATCGGTGATCATGCCTGTTATATCTGCGAGCATTTGGTTTTTATGGTGAAAGGCGAGGATGTGCGACACCTGACCCAGCAGGAGCTGGAAGAAAAAATGAAGGCCTGATTTTTTAGGCATCGAAGGAAGGCGGGCTATCTTAGGGTGCCCGCCTTTTTTTATGCAGCAAGAAAGCGGAATTATTTTTCCAGGCCGATAAAGTCCCAAATACGATGAGATACGGTTGAGTTTTTATATTCAGGTACGGGTGGGCCGTCGGGGTAATTCTGCTCATAGACCCGTTTGGCATCATTGGCAAGATCTTTCATGCCAAGTTGGCTATATGCTTCCTGCATGACTTGTAAGGCGTAAGGTACTGCGGGTGTCCGCTGGTACTTTTCAATAACGCCTGATGCCCTGTTGGCGGCGGCGATATAGGCTTTACGCTTCAGGTAATAGCGTGCAACATGTACTTCGTGCATGGCCAGGTTGTTTTTAAGTGCAATCATGCGCAGTCGCGCATCATACAGGTATTTACTGCCGGGGAATCGGCGAATCAGTTCATCAAAATTGCTGTAGGCATCACGTGCGCTGCCTGGATCGCGTTGAGAGGTGTCGGTAGGTAGAAAGCGATCGATAAACCCTATGTCGCGATTATAATTGACCAGGCCTTTTAAGTAGTAAGCATAATCGACGCTGGGACTGCGCGGATTTATTTTAATAAACCGGTCGGCAGCGGCTATCGCAGAGTCAGGGTCGCTGTTTTTGTAATAAGCATAAGCAATATCAAGCTGTGTTTGCGCCGATGACTCACCAAAAGGGTAGCGTGATTCCAGTGCTTCATAGAGTTTGATTGCCTTGTCATAATTGCCGGTATCTACGGCTTTTTTAGCTTCTGCACGGAATTTTTCGGAATTCCATCCGCCATACTCATCCTCGCCGCCATCCGATGATTCGGAATCCTTGGAAAACAAGCCGCCCAACGTCTCACAGCCTTGAAGAGACAGCCCTAAAAAGCAGATAAAAAAAATTTTTATTAAAATTAATCGCATAGTGCTAACGACACGTTGTAATATTAGAGGTTTTCTCGCAGGATTAACTGGATACGTCAAAGTGACTATGTAATCAGTGAGTATAACTTAACAATAGGTTATTCAGAAGATTTGTTATGACAAAATTAACAGCAGAAGTGCCATTAGAAATGGCTGGGATGCGTTTAGATCAGGTGTTGGCGGAGTTATTTGCTGATTATTCGCGCAGTAAATTGCAAACCTGGGTCAAATCGGGGCGAGTAGAGGTCAATGGTTTGATATTGAAACCGAAAGATAAGCTGGATGGCGGCGAAACAGTAACGCTGGATGCCGAGGCGGAAGTCGTTATTACATCCGAGGCGGAAGAAATCCCCTTGGATATTGTTTTTGAAGATGAAAGTTTGCTTATCGTCAATAAACCTGCAGGCCTGGTTGTGCATCCCGCAGTGGGTAATTGGAACGGTACGTTGCTGAATGCGTTGCTAAATCACGATGCAAGTCTCGAGACATTGCCCAGGGCGGGTATTGTGCACAGGATTGATAAAGAAACCAGCGGCTTGCTGATGATCGCAAAAACCTTGCAAGCGCATAATAGCCTGACGCAACAGCTCCAAGGCAGGAGTATTCACCGTGAATATCTCGCCATCACCCGGGGTCGCATGACATCGGGAGGTACTGTCGATGAGCCTATAGGCCGGCATCCAACCGATAGGAAGCGCTACGTAGTGAGGGAGTCGGGTAAATTTGCGGTTACGCATTACCGGGTCGTACAGCGCTTTACTCGTCATACGCTAGTCCAGGTTAAGCTGGAGACTGGCCGTACGCATCAAATCAGGGTACACATGGCGCATATCCGCTATCCCTTATTGGGAGACCAGGTCTATGGCGGACGTTTTCAAATGCCGCCGGCATGTGGCGAAGCGTTGGAAAAGGAGTTGCGCAGTTTTAAACGCCAGGCGCTTCATGCGGCCAAGCTGGGTTTACAGCATCCTGTTACCGATGAATATTATGAATGGGAACAAGCGATGCCTGACGATATGATACGCTTGCTGGAAGCCTTGGTCGGCAATGAACAATAAGCGTTGGATAACACCGGACTGGCCGGCACCGTCGATTGTCCATGCGGCGGTAACATTGCGCACCGGTGGCGTAAGCGTCGGCGTTTTTAACAGCCTTAATGCCGCTTTACATGTCGGTGATAATGCCGATTGGGTTCGGCAAAACAGGGCAATTATCAAGGATATGCTGGGTTTGCCCAGTGAGCCGGCGTGGCTGGAACAAATACACGGCAATCGGGTTGTTGATGCGGCAAGCGTCGATTTGTTACAGCAGGCCGATGCCAGTTATACGGATAAACCGGGAGTTGTCTGTGCTGTGATGACGGCGGATTGTTTGCCTTTATTGGTTTGTGCGCCTGACGGCAGCCAAGTGGCGGCCATTCATGCCGGATGGCGGGGATTGTTGACGGGTGTTATCAGCAATACCTTAGCGGCCATTGCGTCATCCGATGTATTGGTTTGGTTGGGACCTGCAATTGGTCCCGATTGTTTTGAAGTCGGCGATGATGTCCGTGAGGCTTTTTTGAATAAGGCAGTTGCCTTTACAGCAGCGTTTAAACCGCAAGGTAAGGGCAAATGGCTGGCTGATATTTATCAGCTTGCCCGCATTGATTTGGCTGCGCAGGGTATAAATAACATTTACGGCGGCGTTTTTTGTACATTTACCGAACAACAACGCTTTTATTCTTATCGTCGTGATAAAGAGACTGGGCGTATGGTTACACTAATATGGAGAGACTGACTGAGTGAATTTATTGACATTGATTATCATCTTTAGCGCTGTTGGAGGTGTTTTAAGCGTTGCTGCGGCGGCGATATTTTTATTATTGCCGGACAGGCAAAGGAACGCAGTATTGCCGCACGGGATCAGTTTTGCAATCGGTGCATTGCTGACGGTTGCTTTTTGGGGCTTGATTCCGCAGGCATTTGAAGGTGTAAAGCCGGGACAGTTTCAATCGCTATCGGGGACGATTTTAGTGGGGATTCTGGTGTTTTTTGTGCTGGAAAAACTGTTGATCTGGAGGCATTGCCATTACGGGAGTTGTGAGGCTCACGGTGATGAACATCATCATGATCACGAGCATAGTCATGGTGTAAAGTCTGCGGGTACCTTGATAATTTTAGGGGACGGTATCCATAATTTTGTTGACGGCATCTTGATCGCCGCGGCTTTTTTAACGGATGTGCAATTGGGCATAGTGACCAGTTTGGCCGTTGCAGCGCATGAAATTCCACAGGAAGTGGGCGATTTTGCAATTTTGCTGGACAGCGGTTATGCCAAAAGCAAAGCGCTTTTTTACAATATTCTTGCCAGCTTAACGACGGTTTTTGGCGGTGTGCTGGCTTATTTCAGCCTGGAAGATTTGCATGACTACCTGCCGTATTTCCTGGCATTAGCCGCTTCCAGTTTTATCTATATAGCGGTTGCTGATTTGATTCCGTCATTACATAAAAAAACGGATATGAAGACTTCTTTGCAGCAGATTGCGCTGATTGCGGCAGGGGTATTGTTAATTTGTACCTTGCACGGGATTGTTCACGGTATTGAAGTATGAAGAACAGGCAATGCCAATAAGATAATGCTTATCTTCTGCAAGCATTGTTTATGTTGTCCAGGGGGTGAAGAAAGGACGAAATCTCAATGAGGCATGGCAAAGCATGCGAAGTTCGTCCTCTCTCTGTGCAGTAAAGTGAGCGCTGCTGCTTAAAATGGCATCTTGCGCTACGCTTCTTCAGGTAATGACATCTGGTCCGGTTCTGCCCGTCCGTTGCTTAATCTCACAAAATTGCTCGGCAAGGCCGATTAAATCTGCTAACGCAGTCTGGGCATCCTGGTTATGCCTGGATGCATCAGGCTCAAAGCGTTCCAGATAGATTCTTAAGGTAGCACCGACCGTTCCGGTACCCGATAGACGAAATACAATACGCGAACCGTTTTCAAAACCGATACGTATCCCCTGGTTTTTACTGATACTGCCGTCTACCGGATCTTCGTAACTGAATTCGTCGGCATATTTAACGACATATTCGCCGAACGTTTTGCCCCGCATGTCTGTTACAAGTTTGCGCAGGTGTTCGATAATCTCGTTGGCGATGGCGGTTTCCACAGCTTCGTAATCGTGGCGGCAATAAATATCCCGGCCGAATTTTTGCCAATGTTCATGGACAATGTCGGCAACCGGCTCACGTTTTCTGGCGATTAAATTCAGCCAGAACAATACGGCCCACAAGCCGTCTTTTTCTCGCACATGATCGGAACCGGTGCCAAAACTTTCTTCGCCGCACAGCGTGATTTTGCCGGCATCCAACAAGTTGCCGAAAAATTTCCAACCTGTCGGCGTTTCGTAGCAGGGTATGCTGTAATGTGCCGCGACACGGTCAACCGCCTGGCTGGTCGGCATGGAACGCGCAACGCCGCTTAAGCCTTTAGCGTAAGCGGGAATTAAATGCGCGTTAGCGGCCATGATGGCGAGGCTGTCGCTAGGGGTGACGAAAATATTATTGCCGGTAATCATGTTGCGGTCACCATCTCCATCAGATGCTGCGCCAAATGTGGGGGCGTCGGTGCTGAACATCTTTTCGGCAAGTTCATGGGCATGCGCTAAATTGGGGTCGGGATGGTGGCCGCCAAAGTCTTCCAACGGCTCGGCATTAAGAACGGATTCCGGCGATGCGCCTAAAATGTCAACCAATATCCGTTTGGCATAAGGGCCGGTAATGGCGCTCATCGCATCGAAGAGTAAGGTAATATAGCCGGAACTGATGCTTTGTCTGAGTAATGGGAAATCGAACAGGGATTGCATCAGTTCAGCATAATCGCTTACCGGATCAATAATCGTGATCTTAAGGTTGTCCTTATATTGTGTGCCGATATTGTCCAGGTCTATATCACCGAAATTAACGGTTTTATAACTATCGATAGATTGGCTGCGCTGATAAAACGCTTGTGTGTCTTTTTCTGGTGCAGGGCCGCCATTGCCGACATTATATTTAATGCCGAAGTCTTCTTCCGGGCCGCCTGGGTTATGGCTGGCAGACAGGACGAGTCCGCCGAACGCATTATATTTCCTGATAATATGGGAGGCAGCCGGGGTAGATAATAAGCCGTTTTGACCTATAATTAGTTCGCCGAAACCATTGGCGGCGGCTATTTTTATGATGATTTGTATCGCTGCCCGGTTAAAATAGCGGCCATCGCCGCCTAACACCAGCGTTTTTCCGGCAAAATTTTCCAGTGAGTCAAAGATTGACTGAACAAAATTTTCCAGGTAACCGGGTTGCTGAAATACTTTAACTTTCTTTCTGAGTCCGGATGTTCCCGGATTCTGATCGTTGTAGGGATGAGTCGTGATAGTTTCTATTTGCATGATTGATCCTTCGCAATTGTGGCTTGGTGCACTGAATAAAGTACACCAAAATTCTTTTCGAGTGAAACCTTTGTAGTTAAGAGCATATGCTGAGAGCTTATTTATTACCGTTTTGCTTATTATTGTATTGTGGTGTTTTTTCTGCTGCAGGTTCTGCGAATAACGATGTCTGGCTATTAGTGGACACCAAGGCGCGTAAAATTGAAGTTAAAAAGGGCGAGCAAACGCTCGAAACCTTAAACAGTATTGCCATTGGTCGCGGTGGTGCCGGGTATAAAAGCCATCGAGGTGACAATATTACGCCGCATGGAAATTACAGAATAGGTTGGATAGGCGAAAAAAGTTCATTTCGGCGTTTTTTTGGGTTAACGTATCCGTCCATAGATGACGCTGAAAAGGCTTTAAGGCAGGGTATAATTAATCTGCCCACCTATGATCGCATTGTATCGGCGCATATGAATAATCAAATACCGCCGCAAAACACGCCGTTAGGAGGACAGATAGGGATACATGGACTGGGCAGGGCTGACGAAAGAGTGCATAAATCCTTTGATTGGACGCATGGATGTATTGCGTTAACCAATGGACAGATTGATCATTTAAGTCAATTAGTGGATACTGGAACGGTAGTGAAAATAAAATAAAGCTGGAAAATGTAAGAAACGATGATAAAATTACATGCAGGTGTACGATTTTTTGTAGTAATAACTTTATAGGAAAATGACATGAAAAAAGTAGTGAAATTATCAATGATTGCCCTGGCTGTTAGCTTAGTTGCTGGTTGTGCAAGCACTTCAGATATCGAAAACTTACAATCACAAATTGATGGTTTGAAAACTTCTGTTGCACAAGCTTCTTCTGATGCTGCTAGCGCACAAAGCGCTGCAAACGACGCTGCTTCAAGAGCTGCTGCTGCAGAATCTGCTGCTAACCGTGCTGCTCAATATGCTCAAGATACCAACAGCAAATTGGATAACATGTTCAAAAAATCAATGATGAAATAATCATCATTAATTTTAAGTCATAAAAAGCGTTAATAAAAAGCCCGATGGATAACCCATCGGGCTTTTTTTATTTCTGGTGTTCGCCGCCGAATAATTCCAGCAAACGCGGTAAAAAATTCGCCAGTTCGTAAGACATGATAGAGAAATCGGCATCAAATTTTTCAGCGTCATTATCGGCTTCAATATCAGCGGCTTGATCCTGGCACAATTCAAGAAAGCGCAGGCGTTTGATGGCAAGATGCTCATCGATAATGAATGAAATTCGGTCGGCCCAGTTGACGGCCAGCTTAATGACTTCCTTGCCGCTATCCAGGTGGTTTTTGATTTCAGGCAATGCCAGGTCATGGCGTTTACAGCGAATAATCGCACCGGCTTCTTCAGGTGAGCGTAATTCGCATTCATCCTCTATCGTGATGCCGTCGGGCGCCTGATTATTAGTCAGCCATTGCGTCATCGTAGATACCGGTTTTTCGACGGTATTGATCGGTACGGCGGGCAGGGAACCTAGGCATTTGCGTAACAGGCTCAGTAAGTCTTCAGCATTTTTTGCAGAGGCTGCATCGACGATCAACCAACCGCCTTTAGGATCGATATAAGCGTAGATTTTGCGCGAGAAGGTAAAGGCTCTCGGTAATAACTCAAAAATGGTTTCATCCTTGATAGAACTGCGTTCTTTTTTGGATAATTTGCGTCCTTGCTGGGTTTCAGTTTCAAGGATTTTTTCCTGAACCATTTCGTTAACGACCGATGCCGGCAGAACGCGTTCTTCTTTTTTTCCGCACAGCATCATAAATCCGTTGCAGCTGTGTACCCATTGCTGTGCTGATTTGGTTACCGGCGAGGTCCAGCCGAAAGTAGACTCCTCATGAGAACCGCAAGGACGAAAAGACATCGCTTCAAGTTTTTGTTCCAGTTCTTCCGGTGTTAACGTGAAGGCTTCGGTAAGACGGAAAATGCTAAGATTTTTAAACCACATGGTGCATGAATATCCTGTAAAAATAATGGCTGCGTATTATCGCAAATTTAGCGGCAGATAAATAAAGTATTGTTGTTATGGTGAATGACTTGTCAGGTAGCGATGGATTTGCTCCTATTGTTTCGGAGCAGGCAAAGGTATTGATATTGGGTACGATGCCAGGGGCCGCTTCATTATTAAAGCAACAGTATTATGGGCATCCCAGAAATGCTTTCTGGCCAATTATGGCGGCATTGTTTGGTGCGCATGTTGAGCTTGATTATCAACAGCGTAAGGAGGTCTTAATCGACAACGGCATAGCGGTGTGGGATGTCTTACAGTATTGCCGCCGTCCCGGTAGTTTGGATGCCAATATAGACATGGCGTCAATAAGGGTTAATGACTTTGTAGGTTTATTTACGCGCTACCCATTGATTACCCAGGTTTTTTTTAATGGCGCAACGGCTGAAAAAATGTATAAGCGCCATGTGCAGGCAATGCTGGATAATTATTTTCCTAATATTGAATACCGGCGCCTGCCATCGACAAGCCCGGCTTACGCGTCATTAAGGTTAGCGCAAAAGATGGAAGCATGGCGGGTGATTAAAGAGTCTATGTTAAAGTAATATGTTTTTACGGCAAAACCGGTGATGGTTTTTGGCGCATTTTATGTACAATGGTTTGATATGATTGAAGAATATGAATACGATGAAGATGATGACGTGGAGTATTACGCTGTTCGTCCGAATAAAACCCAGTTAAAGAAGGAAATAGCGGCTCTTTTTGCATTGGGAGAAAAAATGTCTGAATTGACGGTAACGCAATTAAACACCCTTGACCTCCCTGAAAATATCCATAAAGCAGTTATCGAAGTGGCGGGAATGCCGCATAAAGGCGCTCGTAAACGGCTGTTAAAATTTATCGCAGGACAGTTGCATAAGATAGATGTGGAGCCTATTGTGGAAAAGCTGGCGCGCTTGGAAAATAAAAGCGCTCATGCGGTGAGAGAGCACCATATCGTCGAGCACTGGCGGGATCGGTTGATGACCGGAGGTGATGATGCGTTAACGGTATTGCTCGATGAATACCCTGATGCTGATCGGCAACATTTGCGGCAATTATTGCGCAATGCCCAAAAAGAGGCGGAAGCGGCCAAGCCCCCGAGATCCTCGCGCCTGTTGTACCGTTATCTTAAGGCCTTGTTTAAATTTGAAGAAGTATCGGAAGATGGAGCCGATGATACGGATGGGGATGGCGAACGTTAATAAAATGAAGAAGTGGTAGTTCGTATGGTGTCTGCGAAACAATGAGTTTTGCAGACACTTGGTGATCCATCCGGCGCGCGCCATACGAGCTACTGGCGGGCTTATTCCTTAGGCGTACCGGCTTCGGTCAGTTGCAGTTCTGCGGTTACATTCCAGTCGGAAAACGGAAACGGCAGGGTGTCGGTATTGAATGTCATAAACAACAGGATGTGGTAGCTGTAAAGTGACAGGTTGCGCCCGAAATTAAGAATATTCTCATTAGGCTTGCCGGTTAACAGCGTCGATGCAATTTGCAGGATGACTACCGCCCATAACAGCATCCTGACTAATTCACCAATGATCGAAAAAATCAGCATGAAAAAGATTCGTTTCCATGTGCTGATTTGCTTTAGGTTAGCGTTTATTTGTTCGTCCATCGATTTTACCCTCGGTTCATGATGTCCCGCAAATCAAGCGCTGCGGCATTCGCCCTAGCTATATAATTTGCCATTGTCAGGGAATAGTTGGCGAACAGGCCGTAGCCGTCACCATTTAAGATCATTGGGCTTAAAATGGGCTCCAATGAGTTTTCCAGCGCCTTAATCATGATGTCAACGGTGCGCATCGCCCGTTTATCGAGCAAGATGTCCTTGAAATCATGTTTGATGGCCCTGAGGATATGCAATAAAGCCCAGCTTGCGCCGCGCGCTTCGTAGAACACATCATCGATTTCCATCCAGGAGACCTTGGCGATAGGCGTTCCCTGTTTATCGGCTTCTTCCCTTTCGAGTTGGGTCAGGCCGGGGCCGTAGTTGGAGCCGGAGCTGTTTGCCGTTAGCCGTGTTGAGAGGCCGCCAAGGCGCTTGATAACCACTTCGGTATATTGCCAGAGGTTGTCCGCCCTGGAGTAGAATTGCGCCCGTTTGATATTGCCGCCGTAATGTTGCAGGCGCTCCATATATTTATGCAAAGCCTCGACACCTTTTTGATATTCCGCTTCTGTGGAAGGCAAGGCCCAGGAATCATTTTCAAAATAGAAATAGGGTTCGGCAACAGCCAAGTCAGGGTCTTCGGCGGATTGCGACTGATCCCTGGCGAAGTGGTTGCGCAATGCTGACGTTGCATCGCGCAGCATGACCAAAGCGCCAAACTCCCAATTGGGAACGTTATCCAGGAACACCCCTGGAGGCCCTACGTCGTTAGTAATGTAACCGCCGGGTTTATGCAGCAGGACTTCTGCGATATGGGCCAAGGTATTGGTATAAACATAACCGATCGGCATATTCTCGGTTTCGTGAGTTTCTTTAGCACGTTTTTGTGCTTCATCCATGATGTTAAATTGACCCGGCTCGCTTCCCC
>SCST01000143.1 GCA_004299465.1 Methylovulum sp.
GAAGAAACGATTTTCAAGACCAACCTGGAAGCGGCGCAAACGATAGCGCGCCAGCTCAGGCTCAGGAATCTCGGCGGCATCATCATTATCGATTTTATCGATATGAAGAGCGAAGAGCACAAGAAGCAGGTCTTGCAGGCGCTGGAACGCAACCTGGAAAAAGACCGCGCAAAAACAAAAATCACCGAGGTATCGGTGCTGGGGCTCGTGGAAATGACTCGCAAGCGCACCCGCGAAAGCCTGGAACATATCCTGTGCGAGCCGTGCAGCGCCTGCGGCGGCCGCGGCGTGCTGAAAACGGCGGAATCGATGTGCCTCGAAATATTCCGCGAGATTATCCGTGAAGTCAGGTTGTATAAAGTCAAAACCTTGCTCGTCTTGGCGTCCAACAGCGTCGTTGAAATGTTGCTCGATGAAGAAGCCGACATGCTGGCCGAACTGGAGACTTTTCTGGGTGTGCAAATCAAGTTCAGGGCCGAAGCGCAATATAACCAGGAACAATACGACGTGGTGCTGCTTTGAGACAACAGGCTTGTGTCTATTGTAGGGCGCGCCGCGCGCGCCTTTCCCTCCGCCCTGGATCAAGCTATACCCCTGTGGCGCGCACGGTGCGCCCTACGCTAGGCATCGTCTGCGACACGATTGCTTAACATTGCTTTATGCCAGAACCAACAAAATGTTACATAATCTCCGCCGTTTCAATCACTCCCACGTGCTGACTTCCGGGCGCTTTAGATGATCCATCACATCAAGCGGGCAACGCGGCATCTCATTTTCTGGTCGCTGGTCACGATAGCGATCGGCTTGACCGGTGTGCGGCTGGTATTGTCGGGCATTGACGCTTACAAGGTGAGCCTGGCCGGGCAGATCAGCGAAATTATCGGTGCACCGGTGACGATTGGCCGCCTGGGCGCAAAAATGCGCAGGTTCAGCCCTGAACTGATACTCAAAGACATCGCCGTCGCATCAGTCGCTGCTGAAAATCCAGCTGTTGCGCTGAAGGAAATACGTTTAGGCGTCAACCTGCTCGATATGCTGGTGCACAGGGAATTATTGCCGTCGGTGTGGGTGACGCTGGTCGGCGCTAAATTGTCGGTTCAGCGTAAAGCTGACGGCAGCTTTGCGATCGTCGGCTTAAAAGCCGGTGACGGGCAGCCGTTGTGGTTATTCGAAGGCAGTAAATTCGAGGTGCTGCAAAGCGAAATTAGCTGGCAGGATGAACTCGGCAAGAAAGCCCCGCTGAAATTTACGTCCGTCGATATCGCGATTATCAATGTTGCCGGACGCCACAGGATCAATATGCTGGCGAAGTTGCCGAAGCAATACGGAGACACATTGACGCTGTCCGCCGATTTTAGCGGCAATCCTTTTGCAGCGTCTGCGCTTGACGGCGTTGTTTTTATCGACGGAAAAAATTTACAGCTTAGCCGCTGGCCTGCGGCCGATTTGCCGTTGGCGATGACTATCCAGTCCGGTGCCGGCGATTTAAAAATCTGGAGCCGCTTACAGCATTCGCAACCGGTTTCGGTCAACGCCGAGGCGTGGTTGCAGGACGTTAAATTGTTACGCCAGGACAAGGGGGTGTTTGCTGTTAAGTCGCTGAATACAGGGTTTCACTGGCGGCTAGATGAAGGTGTGGACGATTCGAAGCACTGGCGGCTTGATGTCCGCCGTTTTTCATTGCAGACCGCGGAGCTCCCCAACATTATAAAGCAATGGCCGGATGCCGTTTTCAGCCTGTCCGGTCGGGGCAACGACGAATCCATGCTGCAACAAATCGCCTTGTCTATAGTGCAAATCGATTTGCAGGAAATATCGCGCATCGCGCTGTTTTTTGCTCCTATCCCGGATGATACCGCGGTGGCGCTGGCCCAGGCCGATATAAGCGGCAGTCTCAAGCCGTTTACCTTATTTGCCGACCTGCATGAAAAAACCATTGCGGTAGACGGCAGGTTTACGGGCCTCGGTTATGCGCCGTTTTTAACGATGCCCGGCATACAGAACCTGAGCGGGCGAATAAACGGCAGCGACAAGCAAGGCGTCGTTCACTTTTCGACTCAAGAGGCAAGGGTAGCGTCGCCGGAGCTGTTTCGCGAGGCGTTGGTCATCAAAAGCCTTGATGGCGCGATACACTGGCTTCAGCAGGACGATAAATGGCGCTTGAGCAGTTCCAGGATCAATCTGGACCTGCTGGGTTTGCAAAGCGAAAGCCGCTTGCGGGTAAACCTTCCTAAAAATCATGGGCGGCCTTTTGTCGACATGCAAATGGACCTGGTCTGTGATGACGTCAGCCAATTAAAACATTATTTTCCGACAGGCGTCATGAGGCCGGTTGACACCATCTGGCTGGATCGTGCTTTTGTCAACGGGCGCGTGGAAAAAGGCCGTCTGTCGTATTACGGTGAATTGGGACCGCTTGCCGTGTTGATGCATAATCCGTTCCCTCAAGCAGCCAAGGCCCAGGCCGCATCGCGCCCCGATATTCCGCCGGGCATGGAAGGCATCTACCGCGTGTTGTCCACCGAAACGACCGGCGGTTTGTTTGAAGCATTGCTTGATGTCAGGCAACTGGAACTGGATTACGCGCCCGGCTGGCCGCGTATAAACGATATAGCGGGGGAACTGCTGTTTTTGCAGGACCGCATGGAGATCAACGCCTATCAGGGATACAGCAATAAATTAAAGGCGGGTAAGACGGTTGTTATCAATGAAGCCATAGGCAAAAGTAACAAACTAGGGGTCCAGGGTGAAGTTGAAGGCGAGATTGCCGATGCTTTGGGTTTTCTACAGCAAACACCGCTAAACTCGCGCGTGGGAGGCTTGATCGACGCCATCGTGCCGCAAGGCCATACGCGGATTGCGCTGGACCTGTTGATACCGTTGAATAAAGAGGTCGAGCCGAAAGTGGACGGTAGCGCAGAGTTGAATAAGGCCGGATTGACCGTTAAAGCCGTGGATTTGGCGATAAGCAATATCGACGGCTTATTAAAATTCAATGAACAAGGCATCTATAGCGATACGATTCATGCCGCCGCTTTCAAGCGCCCTATCCGCATCGATGTCGATAATGCCGATAACGAGACGCTGATTCATGTATCGGGCTCGGCTGAGGTCGGCGATATTGAAAAACAATTCGAGTTGCCGGATTGGGATATTGCCGACGGCACGATGAATTACCGCTTGAAACTGAGCTTGCCGGATGAGCATCTCGGCAGCCGGAGTTCGGGGGAAGTTGCCGGAAAAGCGCCCGAACTTGCCGTTGACAGCAACCTGGCC
>SCST01000144.1 GCA_004299465.1 Methylovulum sp.
GGCATCATACCGAATTGATTGGAGAGGCAAAACAGGAATAGTCACTTGCTCACATCTTGCCGATTCATCTTTCGGCGTATAGGGCAAATAAGGTGTTATGCCCTTGAATGTTGTATCCAGCAAGCGGTGTGTTACCGGACAAACCCAAGCCGTCTGGATTGCGGAAAAGGCCATTTGCTCCGGTTTCATTTGATAGCTCGAAGAACCGACAATCGACGTTAAAATCTCGCTTTCTTGAGTTAATGCCTTCCATGCAGCCCGCATGATTTGGTTAAGCGTATCTTCGTGGGCTTTATTCTCTACATTCAGATTTAAGGCATACGCCAAGATTCGGATCAAGCGGTTGTTGCGGCCTTTCCTGACTAACGGCCATTTTCCGATGCGTTTTCCGGTAGCTTCTTTTGAATCGGGTGCCAATAGTGATTTGGGGTAAATGGTGACGCCTATCCAGTTCACCCAGTCGTTAGGAATGGCGATGAAATTGTCACGTACATAAAAGTCCAAGCAGATTTTTAGGAAATCTTGCCAATTTTGTGCCGATAACGATAAGTTTTGCCACTCAGAAGGAAGTTGCTTGATTTTGCTTAAAGCCGGATAGTTGACGGCGACCAAGCCTAACGTTTCCAGGGTGTTTTGCCGTTTGGCGCGGCGGTTGAATTCGCGTATCAACAACATTGCCGATAGTGTGCGGGAACCGCTGCCGCCTTGGAACGGCATAGCCCTCAAGTCATCCCGGTAATATTCCAGCATGGGATAGGCAATATCAGTATTGGCTTGCAGCCCCTCAACAACCTCCTCCCAGATTAGCGGTTGAGCTTCATTCAACTGATCGATGTCTTGCTGTGCTTTTGCCGCAAAATCCAAGAAATCCTGAGCTTCTACCAAACCCATCTGTTTGAATTTTTTGGCTTTTGCTAAGAAATCATCATGTTTTTGCTCAAGCTCCAAGCGTTCTGCATCATTTGAACTGGCGTTACCGACTTGTTTGGCGGTCATTTCATAAACCAACCCCCGCAAGCGGTTCCGTTCGGAATCCTGTTGGATTTTGACGGCAATCCGCGCCGTGCCTTGGCGGCTATCGGTGAAAGTAATCAGCCTGCGCCCGCGTCCTGGGCTTTCCAACGGTTTTTTACCGTCCTGGCAAAATTCCAGCAAAGTCGGCACGGTGTTGCTGACATAAAAGGGTGTGCCTAACAGACAACGGCGGAAAACTCCATTTTGTCCACGATCAGAGGTAAAGCCGCAATGCCCGCAGGTTTCGCCGTTATCATTAGTGACGATATGGACGGTAACGGCATTTTCAGTCTCGCCTAACAGTCTGTTTTTAGAAGATAAGATGTAAGTACAAGTTCGTTCGGCATCTGGTTTTGCTACAAGATAAACTCGCTCGCCAGTTGTAACTATATTATCGGGTTCTTGGTTGTCATCGGTATCTTCAGCCCCATCCGCTTCAATATGCAGGCTGAATTCGTCAATGGACTCACGGGCAATTTGGATAAGCTGTCCGTGCTGTGTTTGCTGCGCCTGCAAATGCGGGCTGTTGCAATCATTGCAAAACACCAGTTCATACACCGGTGCGCCGCAGTCGCAGAATTCGCGTTGCTGGCTATAAACGTAACCGAACGCCCATGAGTCGGCTAACGGTGTGCCTGTTTTACAGCGACAGCTTGCATCAACGCAACACCACAAGCCATTGATGACTTGATGGAATAAATGTGCGCGTAGTGGTAGAAAGGGGCGTTCTGGTGTGGTGCCTTCTTTTGGTAACGCCGTACCGCTACATAAATCGAGCCATGCCAAGGTTTGTTCAAGATTGCTGCTACCGAATAACGCGTTACTTATCTGAGTTAAGGTTTTTGGCAAGCCGTTGTCGCGTGTCAGTTCTTCGCGCAATTTACGGCTTGTGGGATGATCTTTTAAGGCGCGGTAGCGTTGTTTAGATGCATTTTCACTTTTGTCAATTTCAAGTAAAGTAGTTATGGGCGTTTTTTGCTTGTAGTCGCCTTTATGGTTGCCTATCTCCGGCACTTTACGCTTGCCACCAATCACCGTCACTTTCTCCGGCGCAATCCCCGCCAAATCTGCCAGATAGCGTTGCAAAGCGACATTGCCGCTATCGCCTATAGTGGCGGATGTCGCAACAAAACGCACATCGTCGGCCTTAACGCCAAAACTATGCATGACGCGGCGTAGCAATAACGATAATTCCGCTGCTTGCGAACCGATATAAGTGTGCGCTTCGTCAAGGACTATCCAGCGCAGTTTCCCTTGGGATTTTTGCAGGATAGGTGCGTCATTTTGCCTGACCAGCATGTATTCGAGCATGGTGGCATTGGTGACCAGCAGCGGTGGTGGCTCGGAACGGAGCAAGGTTCTGGACAGGATTTCATTAGGTATTTGCGCTTGGGTATGGGCTTTGACGGTTTCGGGAGTATTGCCGTTGTACAGGCAAAAACGCAGGGTATTGCCAAACTCGTGCGTCCAGGCGCGTAAGCGGTCACGTTGGCTGTTAATCAAAGCATTCAGCGGATAGATGAATAAGGCATGCACACCCACTAAGGCCTGTCGTTGCTGTTGATATTGGCGCACCAAGTCATTCAGCACCGGCACCATGAAGCATTCAGTTTTACCGGAACCTGTGCCACTGGTGATGACGATGGATTGTGTTTTGTCTCCTGTTAGCGTTGACCAGGCACGGTATTGGTGTTCGTAAGGTTTCCAATGTTTGCGGAAGGCATAATCGTTTAACTCGGTGGGTGGCTTGTCCATCGCGTCGATCAAATCGCGTTCCAGCATTGATGCGGCTAAATCATCCATTTTGCGATTATTGATATTGGGTTCCCAATCAAAAATCGCTTCAAACACCGGATCCGCCAGAAAATTATTGCTGCCCTCGCTACCTAGCGGTTGGCTGAATTGCGCCGATAAAAACTGCCGCAAGGCCGGATCGCTGATGCCCAAGACGCTTAACGTGGCTTCGGCGGCGCGCCCTGAGAGTTGGCTGATGAGGGGCTGGAAATAAGGGGTCATGGCAATTCCTGAGTAGTGGGTTTTACAGCGGCTATTCTGCTTGCCATAAATTTAAAATCGTTAAACCGGGATATTCAAAGTCATTGACATTGCGTGTCACTAAACACAAGTTGTGATGCAAAGCCGTTGCCGCTAATAGACTATCAATTGCCGGTAATGGCCTGTTGGCTTGGGCCTGTAACCGCCCCCAACAATCCGCTACGTCTGTATCAATCACTAATAATCTCGAACCAAACCATAAAGGCAGTTCTTGTTCTAACCAGCCGGACAGGACCTGTTTTCTTTGCCCATCGGGTAATTTATCGATGCCTTTACGAATCTCGCCGAGTGTTAATACGCTGAGATAAAGCGATTCTTTCGCCACCGTAGCAAACCAATCAACAACGTGACCATTAGGTTTAGGACGTTTTAGTTCGGAAATGACATTCGTGTCCAATAAATAGCTCACAGTTCTATATCCCTGCACAGGGACTGGTCCCTTGTTAAATCGATGTCAACATCCATTAACGGGGAGTTTCTGATGAAATCTACAAAATTATTGGCTTGTTGCGAAGCTTCAGTCATGTTGTTTTTTTTCATCAGCATGACCAGTTTCAACATCGTTTCAATCGCTTCAAGCGGCAGGCTGTGTATTTGATTGACTAACTGTGTTTCTAATTCGGCTCGATTAGGCATTGCGATGCTCCGCATTAATTATTTGTTTAATCGACTGTTCGCTTGTTAAGTTTGGTGCATAAAATCCGCTAGCATTTATTGACTTTGTTGCGACAAATACGCTAACGCCCATTTGAAAACGGTATTAAACCATTCTTCATCAAATGCTTTCAGCCGCTTTATCTTGAAAATGACAGTGGCGTTGCCTGGCCAGCTTTCGGGTACGCAGGTTTCTGCACAGTATGAGGCTAGCAAGATGGGCAGCATAACCACGGCGTGATGGTGCTCGGCGATCTGATTCAGCTCTAGGCCAAAATGTTGAACGGGCTTCAGTTCTTGCCATGCGCTGAGCAGTTCCGTTTTTAGAAACGTGGGCCAGTTGCTGTCGGCTTGGGCTTGCCGCCTGTCCAGCGCTTGCCGCTCTTGATCGATCATGCCTCCCAACTGTGCCAACGGCAAATATTTTATTTGGAGGTCTTGGTCGGTTATGCCCAGGAGTGATTGTTTGAGCAGTTTTTCTACAACATCTAAAGTTTGAGCTATGTTGCTTAATTTGGTGATGCGCATTGTCAGTATTTCGTTGGCATCGGCTGGTTCCATACCTTGTTGCTGTAAATGCTGTCGATAGCCTACAAACACCGCTTGCCAGTCATGTAATGGCACTAATTCCCATAAAACCGGCAATTCCTCGCTGAGTTTTTGGCTAAACGCGGTATCCATTTGTAAGACTAAAGCTGTTAATAGCCGGGTATCCGCTACTGCAATAGTCCAAACATCGAAACTGCTTAATGGCAAATGCGGGCAATGCCGCCATAACTGTCGCAGGTAATCCCAGCCGCTGTGGCTGAAATCCAGGCACATCTGCTCCAAAATGTTTTTGATAGCGTCATGTCTGGCTTGCGTCTGACCCATCTTAACCGCTTTGTGTAATGTCGAAATCTCACCTTCAAGGTGATAGCTGTTGCCAGGTTCATAATCAACAGCCCACAAAATCGGGCGTAAAGGCACTGATGATGTTTTCGCCGGGTAAATCAACCAAGGTTCGGCGACCTTTTTTTCTGGATAAAAAAGCCAACTGCCTGTCATGGCGTGTTCCGAAACGCGCTGCTCCAGCCTGATTTGCTCTTGTTCGGGTTGGGACAGCCGCATTGCCATCAGTTCTATACCGTCCAGCGTGTCGCAGGATAAACGTGCATGGTCGTATGCACTCAGTTCCACCATACCTTGTGCCAAATTTCTTTCCAATGAAAATGGATAACGGCCTATTTTTGTCCGCAATAACTCCGAGCCGTTTTCATAAATAACCAATTGCATATAGCTGTCCAGGTTGGTGCTGACGGCCAACAAGGTTTTTATCCAGTCCAGGTAATCGATAACCGCCAGCTCAATCACCGCACCTTTTCGTTCCAATTCATCACGAAAATAAACATCCCGTACTTCATCCAAGCCGTTATCTTTAAGCCTAAATTCGATTTGCAAATGCCGTTTACAGTCAGGTTGCTCGTTGAACAAGCGTAAACGGATGCCGTGTAACTGATCCTGGAATAACGGTTGATTGGCAGACTGCCTGTTGCCGTTTGCGTTAATAACCTGGCCGCCCCGCGCCGGAAACGGTAAGGTCAGCGTCACCATTTCGACCATTCCTTGCCAACGTAGCGTTACGCGCACTTGGCTGGGAGGTGTTTGTTCGGCAAACAAGTCGATACAGTAGCTGTCGCCTTCACGAGTTATCGAGTGTTTTACCGACGGTTCGCAAATAACGTTTGCTGTACCCGCATGATCCAGGTAGATCGCTCCGTCCAAAGAATCTGCGGAAGGTTTGAAACGCACAACAAATT
>SCST01000145.1 GCA_004299465.1 Methylovulum sp.
CAGCCTGAAAATCCCCCCGAGACAATCCGCCCTACCCGAAGCGCATAACCGTGTGCATGCCGCACATGAAGATTTCGAGCATCGTGCAACATGGCAATCGAACCTGACAGCAGCGTTTAAAACACGTTCTAAGAAACCTTGCTTGCCGCCGAAATACCTATCGGTTTTGCGCGCCTGCAACTTTTGGAAATACGAACCATCTCACAACTGATTTATCCGCTATAACCGCAACCACCGGAAGCCGGTGTAAACTACGCAATCGTTATCACGCTTAGAGAAGGAAGATTTGTCATGCACGCCCAGATACTGAAACATTTACAGCACGATCATGATTTCGCCGTCATTAATGAAAAAGGGGAGCGGCGCACGCGGCAGGTTCTTGTCCTCACTTTTTTAACAATGAGTCTGGAAATAGCGGCGGGGATTATGTTCGGCTCGATGGCTTTGCTCGCTGACGGCTGGCATATGGCAACGCATGTAGCCGCTTTTATGATAACGCTGTTTGCTTACCGTTATTCGCGCATCCATGCCGATGACCACACCTTCGCATTCGGTTCCGGTAAAGTCGGCGTTTTAGGCGGCTTTGCAAGCTCTGTCGCGCTGGGCGTAGTGGCGTTGATGATGTTGATTGAATCGGGAGAGCGCCTACTGAAACCCGCTGTTATCCACTTCGACGAAGCCATCATGGTCGCAAGCTTTGGCTTATTGATTAATGTCATTTGCGCATTGCTGCTTAAAGACCATCATGACCATGATCACGATCATCACTATCACCATGATCATAACCTTAAAGCTGCTTATGCGCATGTGCTTGCCGACGCACTGACATCAATACTGGCTATTATCGCTCTGACGGCAGGCAAATATTACGGCTGGATCATGCTGGACCCTGCGATGGGAATTGTCGGTGCGCTGGTGATTACCCGCTGGTCTTATGTGCTGATGCGGGAAACCAGCCCGGTACTGGTTGACGAAAGCGTCGCCTTGCATTACAAAAAGGCTATCGCTGCATGCATAGAAAATGATGCGGATAACCGGATTTCAGACCTGCATGTCTGGCGTGTAGGCCCCGGCCATTTTGCAGTCATTGTGTCGTTGGTATCCCATACACCTAAAGCACCGGGTTATTACAAGGACTTGTTGAAAAACCTTCATACTTTTGACGGCATTAATAAGCTTTCGCATATTACCGTTGAAGTCAATCAATGCCCCGGCGGTGCTTGTTCGGATTCTGGGCGCTGAAACAAATATCGCAGGCAATAAAAAGCCCGCATAAAGCGGGCGTGTTGAGCTTTTATTATTGTTATTATTTAGCAGTACAAGTCAGCGACTTTACAGCCTAACCCAAACAAAATCACGTATTTTATTATTGTTATCATCGAGCCTAAGGCTCGTCCTCCCCCTTCTTAGCCCGTTTTAATCCGGGCTAACTCTCTAAAGGTGGCGTATTCTATATCGAGAAAAACATTCCTGTCTATAAAATGGAAACAGTTTGTCTATAAAAATAATGTTTTTAATAAAATATATAATAAATAGAGATTGTTAGGGTGTGCCTCAGATCACAAACAAAAAAAATTACAGGCAACGCCTGCCTTTTGTTAAGCGGGTGTTCAGAAAACAATCGAATGGAAATAGGCCTTATCGAGCGCGCCTTGCTTCCTGCTCCTGTATCAGGAAAAAGTTTAGCCGCTCATTCAATATCGACGACACAAAAAAGTTAAGCCCTTTTGACTTTTGGGCCAGCTTTATTTGCAAAATAGCATCCTGGGTTTGCCCTATGGCATAATAATATTCCGCAAGATAACGATGGGACTCGGCAGGTTGTTTCAAGTCACTATGAGCCTGTGCCAGTAGCTGCCAATAAATCGGTAATTGCCGGGTTCCGGCATCCAGTGACAACAGGTTTTCTTTAGCCTGTTCCGGCTTATTCACTTTCAGCAGGCAGGAAACATATTCCAATTTAATCGCCTCGTTTTCCGGGTATTGTTCAGCCAGTTTTTTATAACGGGTCAATGCCGCACCGTAATCCCGCCCTTCAAGCGCAGTACGTGCAAGTGCTGAGGCGTATTGAGCCTGGTTGGGGTATTCCTGTGCCAGACTTTGAAAAACAGGCTCGGCTTCTTTAAACTTTTGCGCCTTGAGCATAACCAGGCCCATGCCGTAACGGGCGACAATACGCTGATCAGTCGTTCCCTGGGATATTCTGGACTGAAAATATTTAGCGGTTTCAGCATCGTCAGCGGCCGTCAGAACACGAACTTTTGCCTTGGTTAATTGATAAGCGAGTGAGTCGGGGTATTGTTTATAAGGATAAGTTTCCGCGCGTCCGCGCGTATCGGAAATACGGGATGCGGTGACCGGGTGAGTACGTAAGAATTCGGGGATATTTTGGCCGTAATAGCGTGTCGACTGCTGCAGGCGCTCGAAAAACGTCGGCATGCTGCGCGGGTCAAACTGCGAGTTCGCCAGGGTTTGCATGCCGACACGATCGGCTTCTTCTTCATTTTCACGGGTAAAATTAATCTGGAACTGAACGCTGCCCGCCTGGATCGCCATAATGGCGGCTTGCCCCATCGCCGGCGATTGTGTGCCCAGCAATATCGCCGCCAACGTTGCCGCCATCGTGGGAATCGACAGGCGTCCTGCCGCTTCCGCAGCGCGGAATAAATGCCGCTGGGTGACATGGCCAATTTCGTGCGCGATTACCGAGGCCAGCTCGCTTTCCGCCTCGGTAATCAAGATCAAGCCCGAATTAACGCCGATATAGCCACCTGGACCTGCAAACGCATTGATGTCATTTTCCAGGACGACAAAGAAATGGAACGGGTGACTGGGCGCATCGCTATTGGCCGCTAATTTCCGGCCTAGCGTCTGGATGTATTGCTGGATTTCGGCATCCTGGTTAATAGCGATTTGCGAATGCAGGCTCCTGAAAAAAGCTTCGCCAAACTCTTTTTCTTCTTCGGGGGTTATTAATGTACCGGATGAATCACCCATATCGGGCAATTCGATTTTAGTCATCTCTTCAGCCTGCTGCGAAGCGGAAAAGATGGCAAGGCTTAAAGCCAGGGCAATGGCGACGGGTTTAAATTTCATGGCGGTG
This sequence comes from Methylovulum sp., assembly GCA_004299465.1. Lineage (GTDB taxonomy): Bacteria > Pseudomonadota > Gammaproteobacteria > Methylococcales > Methylomonadaceae > Methylovulum. Next base: position 3,104 of record SCST01000145.1, read on the forward strand.
GGACTGAAAGATAGATTTATAGTTCCTGTTAAGGTGTCTTATGCAAAATTTTTTACGGCTGTTGTCATTAACGCACGACACATAGCATAGAATATCAATTTTGATATTAATCTATACCCACACAAGCCCCTGCATGCAACCATGAAATTTGCAATACAAGTTAATGCCGGACCTTACCAATCGAATGCCGGGTACGCCGCTTACCAGTTTATTAATGCGGCATTAGCACAGGGACATGAGATATTTCGGGTGTTTTTTTACCATGACGGTATTTATCATGCCCTCCGGTATACAACGCCTCCTGACGATGAATATGCCTATACCAGGCAATGGAGCGATCTGGCGCAACGGCATCAACTCGACCTGGTCGTCTGTATCTCAGCTGCCCAGCGTCGCGGCTTACTGTGTTTCGATGAAGCCCGCAGGCAGGGTAAGCTGGACAATGATTTAGCCGATGGCTTCCGTATTTCCGGCTTGGGGCAATTAATTGAAGCAACGTTAGAAGCGGATCGCTTTATCGTATTTGCATGAGCCTATGAAAAATTATTTATTTGTTTTACGCAAACCCGCGCACAATGGGGCTTTCGTGCAAGAAATGCTGGATATTATTTTAACATCCGCAGCATTTGATCAGCAGGTCAGCATTTTATTGCTGGATGATGGCGTATTTCATTTGAAAAACAACCAGCACCCTGAACACACCGGCCTGAAAGATACCGCCGCTATGTTTAGAGCCCTGGAAATGTATGATGTGAATACTGTTTACGCCGAAGCGGAATCGCTTGCGGAACGCGGATTAACTGAGCAGGATCTGCTTTTATCCGTTCGCGTATTATCAAGAACAGAAATAAGCCGGTTAATGGAGCAATTTGATGTCATTTTTGCAGGCTAAAACCATCCGGATCCTGTTCGCTAATTATTATTAGCATTGTTATTAGCCGCAAGCTGCTGAGTCAGAAAATTGCTGGTCGCCTGCATACTGCCTATTATCGCATCCATAGCATTGAACTGCGACAATAAGCGCGCCTGGTACTGCGTCATGCGCTCGTTCAGCACAGAGCGCGCCTTGGCGATCGTATCGATATCTTTTTGCAAGCCGGACGTTCGGCTGCTGATAGAGCCGTTACTGCTCAGCAAATTATCGAGCGTACTTGATAATCGATCAATGATCCCGCGACTAAAATCGACCGTGCCGCGACTCCCTAGCGTTGCATCGTCAATTAAGAGTTTGAGGCCTTTGGAATCACCACTGGCAGACATTAAAAACTGTCCATTGCCAACACCCGCCACACCGTCTATAGTGCCCGCCACATCAACGCCCGCCGTTCCCAGCGCAGCGCTTAGGCCTAATGTTGCACTGCCTTGAGTAATCTCCACCTGCGAAGTCGAACCGTATGTTTTAGAACTGATCACCAAACGGCTATTGCTCGTATCATACGACACGCCGACCGTAAGATTATTAGCTTTAAGCGTGCTGTCCGCATTAATGCGCGCCTGAATTTCATTCGCCAAGTCGGCGCCGCTAGCATAAGCCTGTTGCGTTAATGTAACCGTGCCGGACTGGAGGCCGTTGACCTTGATCGCCAAACTGTTATTGCTTGCATCGACGGTCAGCGGAAAACTTATAGTGCCGCCTTGCAATGTGCCTTGCGTAGCAGCCTGCGTCAGTGTAACCGCGTAAGAACCGGCTTTTGTATCCTTGGTGCTGCTTATATACTGTACGTTGTTGTCAGTCGAACGTCCCAGCACCGCAAACAAAGCCGTCACACCGTCAATATCGGCAGCCTGCGCAGTGTTGAACTTTGCGTTGTCGAATTTTAAGGTGCCGTCTTTTTGCAGGCTGATACCCACATCAGACAAGGTTTGTAAGCCTGAGCTTGCGCCGTCAACGGCATTGGTCAACGCGCTCCGAACCTGCGACATCCCGCTCTGTACGACCGCATCGCCCAGTAAAACACCGGCGGTTTTAGTGCTCGCGTCATAACCCGAAACACTGTTCACCGTAGAAATAAGCGCATTGTATTTATCGACAAAACTACTGATAGCGGCGTTTAAATCGTCATTATTACGGGCGATATTTACCGTTACACTCTTACCGGCTTGTGCTTGCAGGAGATTAAGTGTCACCCCCTTCAATGCACTGCTGACAGTATTGCTGGAGCTGGTTACATCCAGGCCGTTAATATTGACCAGCGCATCCTTCGCCGTTTGCGTCTGCGTCATCTTCGGATTAGAGCCGTCAAATGCCAGGTCAGATAACCCGGCTGCACCGGTTTCTGTTACTTTGATCTGCAGGCTGTTTTTCACACCGGAATCAACTGATTTCAACACCAGGCGATTACCCGTACCATCATTCAGGATGGATGCGGAAACCCCGGCATTCGCATTGTTTATCGCATCACGAATGCCAGTCAATGTATTGTTACTGGAATCTATCGTTAATGACAGTGATGACTTGGCGGCATTCTGGGTGAAGCCCCCATAGACTTGAGTATTCGGATCATATGTTGTCGTACCGAAATTAATGGTCAGCGTGCCCGTACCCACTACTGTCGTAGGATCGGCATAAGCACCGGAAGCCAGCGCATGACTTTGCGCCAAGTTTTTCACTTCCATTTGATAAGAATCCACATCAGCCACACTGAGCGCCGATGCAGAGATAACGGAACTATCGCTGGAATCCGCCGTTATTTTTTGAAAACTGCTGCTCTGGCTTAACGCGGAAAGTGAGTTTTTGAAATCCGATAATGCCCCCTTAAAACTGCCGAAAGCAGTAATTTTGGCATTATCGACCGCTTCCTTCTTATCATTCCGGGTATCGGCCGCCAAACGTTCAGCAGCGACCAGCTTGGTAACAATTCCGCTGACATCGAGACCGGAACCTAAACCTGTAGATGTAATAGTAGCCATATCAACCTCCGCCGCATTACCGCAAACTGTACTTTAAAACAGCCAGGTCATGCTTTTTTACTGAACAACAAGCCTTGGACTTCATCCAGCTTTTTTTCCAGTTGTAAAACTTCTTCCGAGGGAATTTGCCGAATCAC
>SCST01000146.1 GCA_004299465.1 Methylovulum sp.
GCGTGGAAAGATCGCACGGCTCTTTCTACAGGCGCTTCAGCTTACCCGATACCGCCAATCCCGATGCCATCAGCGCCAAATCGAAACACGGCGTGCTGGAAATCGTAATTCCCAAACGGGAAGCGGTTCTACCGAAAAAAATTAACATCGCAATTGAAGAATAAGCATGCATCGGCTTCGGCTTCTGCTTTTTAGATCGCACTTATAAAAAACAACAGAGGATGCTGAAAAAGGGCTTCCCGTCCCTTTTTCAGCGGATTTATAGCGGCAAAAACCTGCCGCTATCTTACGACTCGCTGCCGTAGCACTTTCCATAATCAATACAGACATCACACGACGGCGCCCGGCACAAATACAAGCCTTCCATTTCGCAAAGCTGTTTGTACAGGAATTTTTTCCACTTCATGTCCTTGTCATTTTTTGCCGCCAATGCGGGAAAATTATATTGCAGCAACTCGCTCAACTGCACACGCGACCAAAGACCTAAATCCTGCCACAAATGATCGCTGCCGAGACATCCGGCAACAATCATCGCAATCATAATATCGGTATCCGCGCTTTTAGTGGCGGCGTGTTGTTTCAACAGGTTGACCAGGTCTTCTTTTTCCAGCATCCGGCTAAAATCCAGGCTATGGCCAGATGCCGCCTGTTCCGGGATAGGGTAAGCCTGGAAACGCGCACTGACCGCCTTAAACTGCCCAGGCTCCAGTCCCAGGTAATCAGGCAACGCACCTCGCCCTACACACCAGCTGGCTATCATCGACGCCAGCCATTTTTGGTTAGGCGTGTTGATAGTCGCTGATGTTAACCGGGCATAAATCCGTTCCCGATCATCCTGAAGCTGGAGCACCGCGGACATGATTAATACTCAACCAGTATGTCTTCATCCCGGACAATCATCTGGCAAGCCAATCGCCAAGGTGGCGGCAAGTCATCGACGATAACTTGTTCCATCTCTTCTTTGGTGATCTTTCCAGATTGTTTTAATACGGCTTTTTCTTTTTCCGTTAACGTTCCGCCCATGCGTTCGAGTTTTTTATCGACGCTGCTGACTTTAACGATACAGGTGCCGCATTCGCCGTCTTCGCATTCAAAATTAATAGGAATTTTGTTTTCGCGAGCCAGCTTTAACAAGGTCTGGGTATGGCTACCCGCAACCGCATAGACGGTTTTATCTTTATATTCAGGATTTGAAAAGGTTATTAGGGCCATGAATGTACTCCTTATAATTATGAGCGTGAATAAGTTACAGCGACTATTTACACGGGCTTGACACTGATTTTTCCACCCAATACCTGAGCCTGGCAAGCCAAACGGTTATGTTTGCCCGCCATGTTTTCACGCAGGATTTTATCTTCCAGCACGGACGGCTCGGTCAGGTTGTCCCAACCTTCCGTCACTTTCATGATGCAGGTACCGCAATCACCTTCACGGCAACCGTAAGTGATGCCTGAACCGACTTTTTCGGAAATTTCGATAATGCGCGTGCCGGCAGGCGCCGATACCGTGATATTAATATCTTCAAATGTAATGCTTGCTTTCGCCATGGATATACCTCGTTGTGTGTTATGTGTGTAGGCTTGGCGGTAGGCTACGCATCGCGCGCCCTTGCCGGAACCCTAAAAAGATACGCATGCGTACCCTACGTGTAATTATTCAGTCTCTTGCCAAACCACCTGATGCGTAGGGCGTGCCGCGCGCGCCTTCTCCGACGCGAGGGTAAAACGTGCCAGTCCGTTGATGGCGCGCTCGGCACGCCCTACAATAGGCAACTTTAGCTAGGAATTGAATAAATACCCCCTACGCCAACTCAGCCATGTCAATCACTTTGGATTGCCGCAGCCCCGTCAGCTCCTGCGCTAATTCCAGGCCAAATTCGTGGCAACACTGAATTTCTTCTTCGGTAGGAATCAATTTAACGCGCAACCCCGGAATGGGGACACGCAATTTGAGACCACGCAGGCGGTCTTCAACCATTTTCACCGCTTCCCCGGTCCATCCGTAAGAGCCAAACACACCGCCCAGTTTGGATTTGAGGTTAATCACCGCCAGTGATGACAATAAATCCCAAACGGGCTTAACCGCATCGCCGTTAATCGTCGGCGTACCGAACACAATGCCGTCAGCGCCTTCAATCAGGTCGACAAACGGCGTTATTTCACTGCCTTCCAGGTCATATAGCGACACCCGCACATGCTCTACGGTCATCGCGCCTTCATAAATCGCTTCCGCCATACGCCGCGTATTGCCGTAAGAGCTGATATAAAAAATCAACAGGGTTTTTTCGCTTTCGTTAATCTCGCTTTGCAGCGCCGAACGCGATAACTCGCGATAACGTTGTACATAACGCTGCGGCTGGTCGCAGAGTAGCGGGCCGTGCGCAGGCAGGATCTTACTTAGCGGCAACAAGGGCTCGATCAAGTCCAGCGCACGGTTTACATAATCCTTGAACGGACGCATGATGTGCGCGTAGTAATATTCAAACGAGAAGCGGAAATCGCCGACTTCATCGTTAAACAATCGGCTATCGCAAAAATGACAACCGAACACGTCGCCGGAAAGCAGTGTTTTTTCTTCCGGCAAATACGTGCACTGGGTATCCGGCCAATGGAGATAAGGGGTATGTAAAAACGCCAAGGTCCTGTCACCAAGCGACACGCTGTCGCCTGTCGATACCGGCGTAAACACAAGATCATCCTGTTTCAGCAGGGCCTTGACCATTGATTGGGCTTTTTGCGAGATGTATAAGCGCGCTTTAGGCGCACGCCGCATCAATTCCGGCAACGCGCCGGTATGGTCGGGTTCCAGGTGGTTTAAGACGATGACATTGATTTCATCGTAACGGGCGACCGATTCCAGGCGCCTGAAAAAATCGTCGGCAAAATTCTCTTTAACGGTATCGACCACGGCGACGCCTTCACTGCCTCGCACTAAATACGCGTTATAACTGGTACCGTTAGCGGTTTTTAAAATAATGTCAAACGTGCGCAAACTGGGGTCCAACGCGCCTATCCAATAGACCCGTTCCGACAGCGCAACCGCCTTGGCGACGCCGTCAACTGTTAAAAGCGGCGGCTTATTCATGGCCGCAAGCGGATTGTAGAGACGCCCGCGGGCAGCTTTCCAAATCCCGCTCAACAGTGATTGCCGTCAAACCTATCCAGGCATCAACCCGTTGCTGGTCAAATCCCGCCATCAAGCGCCCACCGACCTGCATCAGCGGCCGGCGTATCAGCAGAGGATCTTTCAGCATCAATACCAGTGCTTCAGTTTCATTTAAGGTTTCAGGGTCAATCTCGCCCGTTTTAATCGCCGGCGCACTGTAGTTAAACCAATTCCGCACCGACAAGCCTACAAAAAACGCCTGTAAACGCAAAGGCTCCCAGGCCTCGGTCAACAAATTCCTGGCAATAACCTGATGGCCTGCGTTGACCAGTAATTGCTTTTGCCGGGTGTTGTTGACGCAGCCCGGCTTTTCATAAAAATAAACCGTCGCCATAACCGTAACCTCGTTAATGCGACTGTAACTCGGCCATCGCCTCCGCCATTCTTTCCGGCGGAATGCCTGTTAATGAACCCGGCGGGTTTATCGCCTCGCCCAATGAATTCAATATTGCACCTTCAATCGGGCAAATACTGGCGCATTGGTAAACCGGATAGTCACCTTCGCATTCGGTGCATTTTTTACTGTTAACCAAAAAATGCGGTTTGGCCTCATAAATGGCTTTGCTGGGACAAACCGGCTCGCATGCAAAACAATTAACGCAAGACTCAATAATTTTTACTGCCATAACAAACTCCTGGGTAGGGTATGCACCGCGTACCATTTTCGGCATCTAAATGGTACGCGGTGCATACCCTACGGCTGTCGTATAAGGTACAAATCCTGTTAATCCCGCAAGAGGTTGCGTTTTACCGATTGAATGTAGCGGCATGTTGGCTTACCCAAACCACGGGCAAGCCAACCTACCCCCTCTCAACCACACACCACTTACGCACTCGCCCTGGCGGCTTCAGGCGCCGCATCCAGCTTGCCTGCCGCCGCCATTTCCTTGTAAACCGCCATGACCGCCTCTTCAATCGGCTCCATCGCATGTTCACCGTTCGGCATAATTCCCGCAGCTTCGAGCATGTCCCACGGCTCGTAGCCGACTTTGGAACATAACACCGCTTCGCAACCGGCCAAGCCGCGGATAGTCAGTTGCAAAACACTTTCGCCATCGCCGCAACTGCTGTCACCGCTGCAATATTGATCGGCTTTGCGGTGGCTGATAAAGCGCACGCCATCCGGCGAAGCCTCATAAATCAAAAACTCTTTGGCATGACCGAAATGCACGTTGACCAAGCCTTGCCCGCTGGTCGCTACCGCCATCAGCACAGGGCGTGTCGCAAGCTTGGGTTCTGCTTTGAACTGTTCCGCTTTATGTGCTTTTTCCAGGCGCTTGCTGTCCATTTCCGCCTGTATCGCCTGATGAATGACCTTGCGCTTTTCCATCGCCGCCGAGTAATCAATTTCCATCTCTTCGATTTTATCCAGCGTAAATTCATCGCCGCGATCTTCGCCGAGCAGACCGACCGCATCGGCGCGGCATTGGCGGCAATGACGCATCATGTTCATATCGCCGGAGCAGGCATCCTGCAAATCCTGCAATTCATCATGGGTAGGACCGCGTTGCCCCATCACACCATAGAATGTACCGTGTTCGGCTTCGGCAATCAGCGGCATCACATTATGTAAAAACGCGCCTTTGGATTTGACAATTTTGCTGACTTCGGCGAGATGCTTGTCGTTGACGCCGGGGATCATCACCGAATTGACCTTAACCAATATGCCTTTGGCAATCAGCATTTCCAGGCCTTTTTGTTGCTGCTCGATCAGGATCTTCGCGCCTCTCTTGCCTTTAATGCGTTTATTGTTCCAGAATATCCACGGATATATTTTCGCGCCGATTTCAGGGTCAACGGTATTAATGGTTATCGTGACATGATCGATATTGTGTTTGGATAATTCTTCGACGGCATCGGGCAGGGCCAGGCCGTTAGTCGATACGCACAATTTAATATCGGGCGCTTCCTCGCTTAAACGGCGGAAAGTTTCAAACGTGCGTTCGGGATTGGCCAGAGGATCGCCGGGACCGGCAATGCCTAATACCGTCATTTGCGGAATCGTCGCCGCGACCGCCATCGTCTTCTTAACGGCCTGGTCCGGCGTTAATAACTCGGAAACGACACCGGGACGGGATTCATTCGCGCAATCATATTTGCGATTGCAGTAATGGCACTGGATATTGCAAGCCGGAGCGACAGCAACGTGCATTCTGGCAAAATAATGATGAGCATCTTCGGAATAACAGGGATGGTTCTGGACTTTTTCCCGGATCGAATCCGGCAATGCATCCATTTGATTATCTGTTGTGCCGCAGGAGCTGGCTGAACAGCCGCTTTTGGCTGCAGGTACTTCGTTTAAGACTGGCAATTGCATGGTATCTGACCTCGTATGTGCGTTTACAACGGTTGCAAAAGTAAATGCACAGGCCATGCCAATGGCAGTATTTTATTTTAATATATTGATTTATATAATTATTTTATAATGTAATGACTTTTTATTGTTGTAAACATAACAGTCATCCTTTCAGGTTTTGTAATGAATGACACAATACCCGAAATAAAATAATACCGCGTGGACATCCCTGTTTTTTTACAAGTGCATATTTTTAACCAGGCAAGTGAGTAATTACACTGAATTGAAGAAACAATTGACTACACTAATAAAACGATAGAAGCTGTTCGTAAAAGACTGACCGCAAGGCGTTGTTTAATTGCCGGCCCCGTTAAGGCATTGTCCTGAACCGGGACAAGCAGGCAACCCCAAGATAATCAGCAATAGACAGGTTCCAATTCAATGTATCACTTGATGTTGAACTTGAAACCGGCATACCTGACAACCCAATAAAAGTGTGCACATGATGAAGAAAAATGCTTATTACAGGTTAAATAACGAGCCGGACATACTCAATGGGTTCAGCCGTACGCTGGCGGAAATCGAGTGGTTATTGTTGGTGCTGGTATTGTTTTACCTCGTTGTCGGGCAGGTCAGCGAAGATACGAAACCGATGTTGATATTGGCTTCCTGTTTATACGGCGCCCTGGTTATCTTTTTCCAGTATTTGAATTTTTTTAAGGAGGCCAAAGCCTGGAAAATCGCCTTTCAAACCTGGGTCATGATTATTTTTATCAGTTGGGTCATATGGTACACGGGAAAATTGCACAGCCCTTTGTTTAACCTTTACCTGCTGCCTGTCATTGCCAGCGCTATCACATTGGGCAAATTGGCCACATTATTGGAAGTCGGCTTGATTTGCGCCATTTTCCTGTACTTGAAATATGACGCCTCCGAAACAATAGAGAACCTGTTTTCCCTGGTTGGCACGAGTCATTTATCGATGCTGTTTTTCCCTATGGTATTAGTCGCCTATATCTCAACGATGCTGGCTGCCGATATTCAAATGGGTTTCAGCAAGCTTAAAGTCATATCGGAAATAGACGACCTGACCAAACTGTTTAACCACAGGACTTTTAAATACTTGTCTGAAAAAATAATCCATCATGCCGAGCGCCAAGCCCTGGATGTATCAGTACTGATGATTGATGCGGATAACCTGAAAAAAATAAATGACCGCTTTGGCCATGAAGCGGGCAACCTGTTGCTGACCAATATCGCGCAATGCTTGACCTCCGTGCTTAGAGGCGGCGATATTGCCGCGCGTTACGGCGGCGATGAATTCGTCATTTTATTGCCCGACTGCGACCGGGATAACGCCATCCTGGTCGCCGGCCGCATTGTCGACGAATTCAAGTCCACGCAGATAAGGTATCAGGGCGAAACCATTGAACTCAGCGCCAGCATCGGCGTGGCCTGCTTTCCGGAACAGGGCCTAAACATCGATATGTTATTGAGCAAGGCGGATAAGGCGATGTACGCTAGCAAACGCCAGGGCAATAACCTCGTAACGCTGTACAGCGCAGGCATGGACGCCTGATTTTCCCTGCCGTTTCCGCATTTACTTACGTACTCGCCGACCCGGTACGCATCGTCCCTCTCAATGCCCATCGGTAGCTGTTGTCTTTCACGCGCCAACCTCAACCTCACTCGCATGAGGAATACGGGATAATCGGAGCCACGAAGCCCCGGATTCTTTATGCCTGGGGTGCGCAGGCTTCATCCAGGCTGCTCGTTGACGGGTCTAAAACCAATAACCAATCACTGACTGGCACGCACTAAACGAACCGCAAAACTGCTGCCGCGGCCGCCGTAGTCGACGCCGCCATCGCTGAAATCAACACTCCACGCGCCATCGGCATAGCCAACGTCAGGCGAAGACGACCAAAACGCGCTACTCGGTGTTGCCGGAAACGTTAGCGTATCAATGGCTGGATAGCTACGGCTTCTATCCACAATACTGGCTAATTCCTTAACATTAGGTAGTCGCCAGGCCACACCGGTGCCGGCGGCCTCGCTAGTGGCTTGTTGCAAAGCAGCCTGATGCGTCAGATAACTCGCCGAACCGGCACAGGTATTTACAGACCAGCTCATGCCTTCAGGGCAACGTCGCCATACCAGTTGGGTTTTATTATCTTTCACTTCTTGTCCGTTAGCAGACACCGTGTAACGGTCTGCCGCCGGCGCGGTGGGTAAAAAGGCTAATAGCCCCAGACTTACAGCCAGGGCGGTGAAAGGTCGATTCATTTTAAACATAGTATTGCTCCATTCAGGGTAGAAAAATTGATGAAATAAGTGCGTTTTTGCTCGTTCCCAAGCTCCTGCTTGGGAATGCGGTCTACGAAGCTCCAGCTTCGTGTGACGGGAAGCTGGAGCTTCCTGAACCGGATTCCCAAGCCAGAGCTTGGGAACCAGCGCACCAGCGCCTACCAGCGCCCAGCGCAACCGCGCTCCAGCGTGGAAATGCTATACGCCGTTAGGTAGGAATAAACCACTCGCATAATTCACGGCGACGCGTGCCATGTCGTAACCAACCGGTTTGCCTGGCGACACGATACGCTATCCCTAGCCTCCGGAAATTCGCCAATACGAGCGCCAGTTTTTCAGGGCGGTATTCCGCTCGTTCCCAAGCTCCGGCTTGGGAATGCGGCCTACGAAGCTCCAGCTTCGTGTGACTGGAAGCTGGAGCTTCCAGAACCGGATTCCCAAGCCGGAGCTTGGGAACCAGCGCAAACTCATAAAACCGGCATCCTCTCTGAATAAAACAGTGTCCTGCAGGTTTGCTGTGTTGTAAAGCATAGCTTTGCTGCGCGAAGGTCACCCCCGGTAGCACCCATCGCGCGTTGAGTGCGCCATCGGCAGACAAACTGAATAAATAAGGTAACCAGTTGAACTCTGAGAATAACGCATGACGTAAGCGCACGCTGTGGGCATGGGAAAAATGCCCCCAATAACTGCCCAGCATGGCTTGCAGCAGCGCTAACGCCTGAGCCGTTGTTCTAATCCACAAACCGTGTGGGTGTTGACGCACAGACTGCCGCGCCCACTCGGTCAGCTTTGCCCGGCAATGGGCGACCACCCTCGGACGTACCCGCCGATAGTGCGTAAAGATACGGTAGCCTAAAAAATCGATGCCCTGGCAAACAGGTTGTAGACGGACATCGTCTTTTAAACGCAAGCGTAAAGTGGTTTGCAAAAAATCACTGATTTGTGTTTGCCACAGGCGTAATTGTTCAGGGTTATCTGCCAGCAAAATAAGTCGAGTCACCCAAGGGAACCGCCCCCTCAGGTGCTCACAGAACCGGACGTGAACGTCTCCGCTCATCCGGCTCCTATCGTCCAGCCATTACCATACAGCATTTTCCAATGAGCAAAC
>SCST01000002.1 GCA_004299465.1 Methylovulum sp.
TCGGGTAGGCCCACGTTCATCAGAATGCCAACGCCTTGACGGGACAAGAAGCATTCTCCCGCCAAGGTCATCACCGGTACCCCCATCCACAAGCTTTCGGCGCTCGTGGTGCCTCCAGGGAAAGGGTCAAGGGCAATGTCCACCCGATTGTAGGCCGCCAGGTATTGCGCCCGCGTCTGTCTTAGTTATATCAATCACTTAAAACCCGCGTTGGTTGTTCTTGTGTCAAATTTCAACCGTGTTTTAGTTAAAGCCCTTGTTTGATGACCATTCGCCTTAGCCACGGTTCGAGGTGAGCCATGTCAAAAGTGCCTGATTCAAACATTTGTATCATATCGGCGTAAATCGCCATCGGCTGGCTAATGATACGATAACCATTAATCCGAAGGAAAACATCCGCGACTGCAAAAGCTATACGTTTGTTGCCATCAACGAAGGGGTGGTTAATTGCCAAACTTTCCAATAAAACCGCTGCTTCGGCAATGGTATCATCATAATACCCTGTTTGTGGTCTGAATAAAGCCGATTCTAATGCGCCAACATCACGAATCCCCGCTGAGCCGCCGTATCGCTGAATCAATAGGTCGTGAAGTGCTAAAGCATCTGCTACCGTCAGGAATTTTCTTTCCTTCACTTCGCTAATTCTGCGTATAAGCTATCAAATTCAGCTATGCTGTCTGCAAACGCATTTAACACCTGCTGGCTAACTTGCGCTTTTGTTTTGCGGTCAATGTATTCTTGTAGGGCTTCATCAAGCAAAGCTTGCACCTCACGTCCTTCGACTGCCGCAAGTTGCTGAATCGAAGCTAGCACGTTAGCTGAAAGCTGGGCTGATAAATTGTCTTGAACAGCAACTGTCATTATCGTTTCCTCTATATAAATAATGTCATTATGATACGCCGCAGGGGGATTTGGTTTCCAGCCAAACGAGCATTGTAAAGCCATTTTCTGGAATTCGTCATGCGTCCCTCAATCCCGTTCCTGACGGGCTTGTCGGTTCGCCTACAATTCGCGCTTCAAGGGGTTCCCGCTTTCTTTAATATCTCAATCTGGTATCTTTGTTCTTGACTTAGCTGTTTATAGGTGCTCATGCGATTTCTCGTCTTTGGTCGGATTAAAAAAAGCGGAGAACTATAGCCGCTAGGTTTACCTTATATCCGATTATTTTCGATTGCACTTCGGAGTTGAATCTACGCCCGATATTACCGCCATATCAACATTTTCGGCAGTTTTATCTTCGGCTCTGGCGGTTCAAATTATTTTCCAAAAATCCTTCAGGCGAATAATTCGTCCCGCTTGGCATAAACGCATTTTTTTATTAGATACGCGTTCCGCACGGCATTATTCGTAAATTGCTTTTGCCTTAGGCTGTCGAGGCAATAAATCATCATCGAAATAATTATTATGGTTCATGACATACAAGCCACCTATTATCGTTATTGGGGCAAAGCCCAAAAGGACAGTCAGGAAAACGACGACACTCCAAAATATCACTTGTTGCCTTACCATTGTTTGGATGTGGCTGCGGTGGCGGATGTTTGGTGGCAAAACAGCCATTCTTTACGCCAACAGTTTATGGGAATAACGGGTCTGGATGAAGGACAGACCCATGCTTGGTTGCTGTTTTTTATCGCTTTGCACGATTACGGGAAATTTGATTTGCGTTTTCAGCGCAAAGCAAAAGAAGCTTGGGAAACAGTTAATCCAGAATTAAGTACGACACCAACTCAACTGAACGGGCTAGCGATTAAAAATTACTACCACGGCCCCGCTGGTTTGTATTGGTTTTATCAGGACTTTCAAGAGCGGTTTAGTTCTGGTGATGGCTATTATGTTGAAGATAATGAGGACTGGGACGGCTGGTGTAGCTGGTTGGCTCCTGTCGTTGGGCATCATGGCGTTGTGCCGAAAGACGATGAAAAAGATGCGAGAAATGACTATCAATTGGCGGCAGGCTCGGAACAATTGCTGGAAGCGTTCAAAACAGCGCGTCACCAATGGTTGAAAGCACTAGAGGAATTATTTCTTACACCTGCCAATTTGTCGTTAAATGATACGCCGCCACTTTTAAAAACGACTAAAAACAAACAATCTCCCTCAACTATGCTAGCGGGATTCTGTGCCGTCAGTGACTGGCTGGGTTCGTCAGAGCGGTTTGTTTACGATGATCAACCTTGTGATGATTTAAAACTGTGGTACAAAAACCGTCTGGAAACAGCGGTTAGTACCTTGCAAGACGCAGGTGTCATCAGCCAAATCCAGCCTTACCAAAATATTGAAGCACTGCTTAGCGGACGCAAACCACGGCAAGTGCAATGTCTGATCGACCAACTGCCGAAAATCCATGGCATGACCTTGATTGAAGCCTCCACAGGTTCGGGCAAAACTGAAGCGGCATTGGCTTACGCTTGGCAACTGCTGGCTTTAGGTTTGGCTGACAGCATTGTCTTTGCCTTACCAACCCAAGCCACTGCCAACGCCATGCTCAGCCGATTGGAACAAGCCGCGCCCTTGCTGTTTGCCAACCAAACCAATATGGTGCTGGCGCATGGAAGGGCAAACTACCAAGAGCATTTTATCAACCTGAAACAAGCTTGCTGCCCGCGCACCGCACAAGGCGATGAAGAAGCTTGGGTGCAATGTGGTAACTGGTTGGCACAAAGCCGCAAACGGGTGTTTCTGGGGCAAATTGGCGTATGTACCGTCGATCAGGTGTTGGTGTCGGTATTGCCCGTCAAGCACAAGTTTGTTCGTGGCTTTGGCATAGGTCGTGGCGTGCTTATCATTGATGAAGTCCACGCTTATGACAGTTACATGTACGGCTTGCTGGAAGCGGTGTTGGAACAACAGCGTTTGGCGGGTGGCAGTGCCATTTTGTTATCAGCGACCTTGCCCTACCAGCAAAAAGTGAAATTGGCGAAAGCCTGGGATTGCCAACTATATGCTGAAAACAAGGCTTATCCGCTTATTAGCCATTGCTGCAATGGTAAAACACGCCCCTTCGATTTAACCGATAGGCCAGAGCAACATCCTAAACTCACGACGGTGCAGTTAGAGCTGATCAAAACCCCGCAACTCATCCCCAATGATAGCTTTATCCAACGGATACTCGATGCGGTGGCACAAAACGCCCAAGTGTGTTTAGTCTGCAATCTCGTCGCAGTGGCGCAAGAACTGTATCAGCAGATTGCCGAGCAAATGGAAAAAGACGGGAGGTTTACCGAAGACCAATGCCTGCTATTCCATTCCCGCTTTATCTTTGCCCACCGCCAAGAAAAAGAGCAAAGCGTGCTGGATTTATTCGGCGTACCACCTAAGCCTGTCGATGCCAGACGTAAAGGCCACGTTTTGATAGCTACGCAAGTGGTTGAACAATCCTTGGATTTAGATTTCGACTGGCTAATCACCCAGCTTTGCCCGGTGGATTTATTGTTCCAGCGCATGGGGCGGTTACATCGTCATGCGACTAACAATGCCTTAAGGCCGCCGCAATTTGCCCGGCCTATTTGCACTGTGCTGCTGCCCACTGAAGATAATTACGAATTGCACGAACTCATCTATGGCAATAGCCGTGTGTTATGGCGCACTCAACAGTTTTTACAGCAAGCCTCCGAATCACAAGTCAGTTTTCCGGCAGCTTACCGTGATTGGATAGAGCCTGTTTATGATGAAGAGGCGTGGGCTGATGAGCCGGAATGGGTACAGAAAAGCTATCAACAGTTTATAACTGACAGGTATTCAAGCCGATACAAGGCTCTGTCCAACATAAAACGCAATCCGAATCTTGATGACAATGACAGCAACGTGTCTGCCTTGACCCGTGACGGCGAAATGAGCTTGAACCTCATCCCATTTTACACCGATGTTCAAGGCAAGCGGCGATTGATGGACGATCAGCAAGTTGACAACTTGGATGATAGTAAACGCTTGGAAGCCATCAATTTAAACAGCGTTGCCATACCAAAAAACTGGGGTAATCACGGCAAATTGCCGGATGCCGAAGAAGGCTTTATTTGGTTGGGTATGGAAAATAATGGTGATGGTTATCTTAGTGTTGAGCGAGGTGGTTGCTCTTATTTTTATCACTCCAAAACGGGCTTTAAAAAAATGTAACCACCAAAAGAAAATACGGAGGAATAGTTCTTTGCGGTTAAGTTAAAAAAGGCAGCACGTCATCTCGGCAGGGATTGCCGGAATGACGGCTTAACTTGAATGGCAGTCGAATAGCCACTGCACTAGCCCTGAGGTCTCAGGGAACGAATGTATTCAGCTATCAACTTAAAACTGAATTACGGTTTATCCCCGTCTCTATGGGGAACAAAGCAAATATTAACATGAATTTTTGATATTAAACTTGAGTTTTTTAAACTTAAAACTTAATTACTTGTATTTTTATTTTTTGAGTTTATAGTAAGCCCCATCTTTTGCGATGGGGGAGATCACACGATGCCTGAAAATTGGGAAAAATTAGTTGAGCTTGTAAATAACGCATCAGCAATGACAGTTGCTGTATTGGCTTTAATTGTTGCGCTATCAGTGATTTGGAAAAAATGAACAGGAATTTACCATGAGTTTTAATTTGTTAAGCGTTGTTTGGATACCCATCCAACACCAAGGCAACTACCAAAAAATAAGCCTAAAGCAACTTTTGTGTGGCGAACAAACAGGTGAGTTATGTTTGCCGCGAGACGATATGGAACTGGCTTGCTTGCACTTGTTGTGCGCCATCACCCAAGTGTTGTTCTTGCCTAGCAACAAAAAGGCGCTGTTGAAATACCTGAAAGAACCGATAAGTGCTGACATTTATGAGGATGCTTGTTCCGACAAAATGGACTGGTTTGATTTGAATCATGAGAAAACGCCATTCATGCAAATACGAGGGGTTAAATCTACCCAACCAACGCCGATGGATAAATTACTGGCTGGCGTTGCCGACGGCACTAACAAAGCCTTTGTCAATCCGCAAGGTTTGGCGGAAGCCTTGTGCGGCGGCTGTGTCGCCGTCGCCCTGTTCAATGCCGCCAATAACTGCCCTAGCATGGGTGGTGGTTTTAAAGGTAGCTTGCGCGGCAATACGCCCATAACGGTATTGATAAAAGGCCGTGATCTTCGGGAAACAGTTTGGCTGAATGTTCTCAGTGAAGAGGCTGTAGAGGAATTCATGCCCATGCCTTGGCATGAACGTACCAAAGACCAGTTGCCGAATTATCTGGAACTCGTCAAAGCCGACAGCAAAATCCCGGTCTCCGCCATCGGCCTCAATCGTGGTTTATTGTGGCAACCTGCACATTTTGAACTGTTGCCGCCTCAAACCATAGGCCGTTGCAGTTGCTGCGGCTGTGAAGAAGCTGTTTATAACGGCTTTAACAAAGCAAAATTTAGTTACACCATAGAAGGCGTTTGGCCGCATCCGCTATCGTCGCGCATGTTCAGCATCAAAAAAGGCGAAAAAGAAGAAAAGTTCCCGTCGTTTACCACCACTGCACCAACCTGGACGCATATGAGCCGTTTGGTTATCGATCAATTGGATGATAAGGGCAAGGGGGGGCATGAAGCCGCGCCTGTCATCAAACAAGCCAGAAAATTAGTGGCGGCCTATAAAATCCAGCTCATCATCGGCGGCTACCGCAACAACCAAGCCACGATATTGGAGCGGCGGCATGAACTCTTTAGTTTGGCGCAAGGCTGGGCGGAACATGGCGACACCATCCAGCAACTTATCGGCAATGGCTTGGCTTATAAATCGGCGTTACGGAAGGCATTGTATTTGTTTGCCGTTGGCGTTAAAGACAAAGTGTACGGTTCGGGTGTCAACCTTTGTGATCCGGTTGAAACTCAATATTACCAACAAACCGAAAAGCTGGTGCGCGATAGCTTGGCAGAGATAAATTTCAATGCCTCCCAAGACGCTGTCCAAGCATTAAACCAGCAACTTAAAGCCATCGCTGTTGACTTGTTCAATCAAGCTACCGAACCCTATCGCCAAGAGCCCAAAATGCTCAAGGCCTTGGCGTGGGCGCGGCGATCTTTAAATAAATCATTAAGAGAACTTGAACCTGAAGGAGACACGCATGAGTGAGGAGAAATACAAACCTGTCGATTTCATGGCGTTGTATCAACGCTATGGAGGATTAGGGCTTGGCCCGCAAGCAGAATTAAAACGGGTTATGAATCCTGATGATTTAGCTGTAATACCCGCTTTCTACCGGGTATTACAAGACAACAAGTCTTACGAAAAAATGAGGCGTTTGATGTTTTGCTTGCCACATATCAAGCATGTAGATGGCGGTGATTCGTTGGGTAAGGCTTTAGCTAAAGCGGAAATTAACGAAAAACGTTTGTTTATGGTTATCCGTTCGCAAGAGCCTAATGACTTGATCCAATTGCGCCGATTATTGAAGCAAGCTAAACAACCTGCTGTAGATTGGTTACAAATGGCCAACGCGCTTTGGTGGTGGGATCATCCAAATCAACAATCAAAACGCCAATTACTGGAAGATTTTTTCTTTTACCAAAACACCAAACCCCAAGCTTCCACTTAATAAAAGGAACCTAAACCATGAACGAAAACTTTATCAACTTTCACATCCTGATTTCCCACAGCCCATCTTGTTTGAACCGTGATGATATGAATATGCAGAAATCCGCCATTTTTGGCGGTAAACGACGGGTTCGGATTTCCAGCCAAAGTTTGAAACGGACGATGCGAACTAGCGATTATTACCGCCAGCATTTGGGCGAACCCAGTATACGCACCAACCATTTGGCAGATTTTCAGCATCAAGCTATTGCCGCATTATCAGACCGTTATGATGAAAACCTCATCAAACAAGCCATCGACTACATTTCCGGCAAAGACAGCAGTGCCGACAAAGCCAAAGACGATGCGGTTGCCGCTTGGGTATTGGAAGAAGTGGCTTATTTTTGCGACCAAATCAAAAAACTGGAAGCCGAAGGCGTTGATGCCAAAAAATTGCAGAAGCTGATCGAAAAAGACGGCTTGGCTTTCCGGCAAGCCATGGCAAACGGTTTGGACATTGCCCTATCAGGCCGTATGGCAACCTCTGGCTTAATGAGCGAAGTCGGCAAAATTGACGGTGCTTTAGCCGTTGCCCACGCCATTACCACTCACGCTGTTGATGCCGACATCGACTGGTTTACTGCCGTCGACGATTTGCAAGATTTAGGTTCTGCTCATTTGGGTACGCAAGAATTTTCTTCCGGCGTTTTCTACCGTTATGCCAGCCTCAACCTCAAACAACTACAAGTCAATATGGGTTTGCTGCCAGACATTAAAGCCGAAGAAACCGCTGATAGCCGTACCAAAGCGTTAGATATTGCCGCCCACGTCCTGCATTTGCTGGCAACCGAAGTGCCGAGCGCCAAGCAACAAAGCTTTGCCGCGCATAACTTGGCGGATTTGGCTTTGGTCAGTTTTTCAGTTCAGCCCATTTCCTTAGCCAATGCGTTTGAAAAACCCATACAAGCTGACCACAAAGGCGGTTTTAGGGAAGCGTCGTTAAAAGAACTCAACGCCTATTGGGATAAAGTCCATTGCGGCTACGGCTTGCATGAACGGTGTGCGGAATTTTCTTTGGAAGCCCTAGGCTTGCCTGACGGCATCACGGCCAAACCCTCACTGCCGGAACTGGAAAATTGGTTAAGAAATAATGGGCAAGCTTAACTGGATTTGCCGTCATGAATGACTATCTGATCTTAAAATTACAAGGGCCGATGCAGGCTTGGGGTAAGGAAAGTTTTGAAGGCTTGCGGCCTTCCGAACTGTTTCCAGGCCGCAGCGCCTTGCTTGGTTTATTGGCGGCTTGCTTAGGCATAGACCGTAACGATCGTGAGGGGCAGCAAACACTAGCCGCAAGCGTGTATTTTGCCGTGCGCGTTGATCCGGTCTTTGACAAAGAAACTAAAAAGCCCATTGCCACCCAAAAAATGACTGACTACCACACCGTCAAAAATGCGCGGGAAGATTATCGTGGCTTAAAAAGCCATGGCACCATCCAAACCTGGCGGGAATACTGGCAAGACGCTTGTTACACCGTCGCTGTTTGGAATACGAACAAAGCAATAGTAACCTTGGCGGAGATAGCCCAAGCCGTCAAACATCCGCTTTACACCCCCGTATTGGGGCGGCGCAGTTGCCCATTGGCTAGACCCTTGTTTGAAACCACATTGACATCCGAATCTGCTTTAGCGGCCTTGGCACAAATTGGCAATCATCAAGGTACTGTTTACAGTGAGGAACCCAGCAAGTGTGCAATCGAACTGAAAAAACGGGACGTGCCGATTACCCATCAGCCCCGCCAATTCGCTAGCCGCACTGTATATTTGACCACTAGCCAAGGAGTGCCGCATGTACCTCAGTAAAATCCATATCCCTTGGGCGCAAGCAAAAAACCCTTACCAATTTCATCAGGCGTTGTGGCGATTATTTCCGGGACACGAAGAAGCAGATCGAGACTTTTTATTCCGTGTTGAACAACAGCAAACAGGAGTTGGGGCGCAGGTACTCATACAATCGCCACTACAACCGCAAAGCACGGAACAAAGCCCGATTTTGCTGGCTGCTCCGCGTGAATTTGCTTTGAATATCCCAAACAACCAACGGTTGCGGTTTAGGCTACGCGCAAATCCTATCAAAACGATCAAAGACAACAGTAAAGGCACCGTTGAGAAAAGGGGCAAAACCTTTACCAAAACCGTGCGTGTGCCGCTGTTACACGAAGAACAGCAACAGGCCTGGTTGGAACGCAAGCTACAAACCTTCGCTCAATTGGAAACACTAATCATACAGCCAGAACCTGTGTTGTATTTCCGCAAAGCCAAAGAAGGCCGGAGCGGCAAAATCCAGCCCGTGTTATTTGATGGCATTTTTACGGTAACTGATGCGGAAGCTTTCAAGAAGGCGATTGTGCAGGGCATTGGCCCAGCCAAAGCATTCGGTTGCGGATTGTTGTCGGTGGCTAGAGCATAATGGAGAGATTATTTTGGAAATCAAAGCATTTAGTAAAAGAACTTTGCTAAACCAAATTTTAAGACATTATGTTTAGCCTTTGATTAATAATCACTTTACTATAGCCTATAAAATACCCGGCCTGTCCCATAGGTGATCCATGCAAATCAATACCCAAATCGACGACAGCTATCAACAAAAAATAGCCGCCATACATGAAGCCACCCAATTGAATACGCCAGAAATTATCAAGCAAGCTTTGGATTTGTTGTACGAAAAAACTGCCCTGACAGGCAGGCAAAAGAACCAGATCGGAAGAGCA